>NZ_OZ026458.1:600000-900000 GCF_964019625.1 Spiroplasma endosymbiont of Diplazon laetatorius | reverse complement strand
ATTATTGCTTACAATCAGTTGGACGTAAAGTTGTAACTGAAGGATTTGAAAACATTAGTTTAGAAATGAACGAACGTGGACATATTAATGTAAACGAGTACTGTGAAACAAACATCGATGGAGTTTACTCAATTGGTGATGTTACTGGAAAAATGATGTTAGCACACGTTGCTTCTCATCAAGGAATAATAGCTGCAAATAGAATTGCAAGAAGATTAGGAAATGAACATGCTGAAGATTTAACTATGAACTTTGATAGAGTTCCAAGTTGTATCTATACTTATCCAGAAGTGGCTGCTGTTGGTAAAACAGAAGATGAACTTAAAAAATCTGGAACTGAGTATCAAGTATATAAATTCCCATTTGCTGCAATTGGTAAAGCATTAGCAGACGGTAACACAGGAGGATTTGTTAAATTAATCTGTGAACCTAAATTTAAACAAGTATTAGGTTGTCACATTATATCTAATACTGCAACAGATATGATTTCTGAAATTACAACAGTAATGGAATCTGAAGCAACTATTAGTGAAATTGCAAGAGCAATCCATCCTCACCCATCATTGAGTGAAGCTATTGGTGAAGCTGCAGAGGCATTAGAATCTGGTAAACCAATTAACTTTTAGTTAAAAAACCAACATAAAACTATGTTGGTTTTTTTGTTGTATAATAAAAAGAAAAACTTTTATTGTTTTTTTCTGAGAGGTACAAACATGTCGAAAACACAAATACTTATTTTAGACTTTGGAAGTCAATACACACAACTATTAGCAAGAAGGGTTAGAAATCTAAATGTTTTTGCTGAAGTAATTCCTTTTGATAAAACAAAAGCGGATCTAGAAAAATATGAGAATTTAAAAGCAATTATATTCTCTGGAGGACCAAACAGTGTTTATTTAAAAGAAGCATATACTGTTGATAAAGGTCTATTTGATTTAAATGTTCCAATACTTGGAGTATGTTATGGAATGCAATTAATCACTGAAATGTTTGGTGGTAAAGTTGAATTAGCAGATTCACAAGAATTTGGTAAAGCAAAGTTATTTATAGATGATTCAAATACTTTATTATTTAAAAATGTAAAAAATGAATCACAAGTTTGAATGAGTCATGCTGACCATTTAACACAAATGCCAAATGGATTTAAGCAAATTGCTCACTCTGATTCTTCAGTTGCTGGAATAGCAAATGAAGAGAAAAGAATATATGGAATTCAATTCCATGCTGAAGTTACTCACTCTGAACAAGGTACACAAATGTTAGAAAACTTCTTATTTGAAATTTCTAAATGTGAAAAAGATTGAGAAATGAAAGAGTTCATCAAAAATAAAATTGAAGAAATTAAAGAAGTTGTTGGAGAAGAACAAGTAATTCTTGGTTTATCAGGTGGTGTAGATTCTTCTGTGGCTGCAGCTTTAATTTCAAAAGCGATTGGTAAACAATTAACTTGTATTTTAGTTGATACTGGATTATTAAGAAAAGATGAAGCTAAAAAAGTTATGGATTTATATAACAAAGAATTTGATATGAATATCAAATTAGTTGATGTTGGAAATGACTTTTACAGTGCTCTTAAAGGTCAATCAGATCCTGAAGATAAAAGAAAAACAATTGGACGTAAATTTATTGAAGTATTTAGTGATGAGGCAAGAAAAATGCAAGGAGCTAAATTCTTAGCGCAAGGAACAATTTATCCAGATGTTATTGAATCATCAAGTAATGGTCATGTTTCAAAAACTATTAAATCACACCATAACGTAGGTGGTTTACCAGAAGATTTAAAATTTGAACTTCTAGAACCATTAAGAGAATTATTTAAAGACGAAGTTAGAGCTGTTGGTAGAGAATTGGGAATACCAGATTTAATGATAGATCGTCACCCATTCCCAGGACCTGGTCTTGGAGTTAGAGTTATAGGTGAAGTTACAAAAGAAAAATGTGACATTTTAAGAGAAGCAGATGATATTTTTATCTCAAACTTAATTGAAGCAAACCTATATAACGAAGTTTCTCAAGCTTTTGTTACACTATTACCTGTAAAAACTGTTGGAGTTATGGGTGATAACAGAACTTATGATTATGTAGTTGCACTAAGAAGTGTAAACACAATAGATTTTATGACAGCTTCAAGCACTCATTTACCATGAGATTTCTTAGATAAAGTTGTAAATGAAATCATCAACAAAGTTGATGGAGTTAACAGAGTGGTTTATGATATTACATCAAAACCACCTGGAACAATTGAATGAGAATAAGGAGATAAAATATGAATAAAAATGATTTATATGGAAAACTTATAAATGATGGAATAACTTTTGATGATGTTTTATTGGTTCCTGGTTATTCTGAAGTTTTACCAAGTGAAGTTAGTTTGAAAACTAAACTAACTAAAAATATTGAACTTAACATACCTTTATTAAGTTCTGCAATGGATACAGTTACTGAATCAAGACTTGCTATTGAAATGGTAAGATCTGGAGGAATTGGTGTTATTCACAAAAACTTAACAATTGAAGAACAAGTTTTAGAAGTTCAAAAAGTTAAAAGAAATGAATCTGGTTTCATAACAGATCCTATAACAATAACAAAAGAAACAACTGTTGAAAAAGCTAATGAAATTATGGCAACATATAAAATTTCTGGTTTACCAGTAGTTGATGAAAACCAAAAGTTAATCGGTATTGTTACAAATAGAGATTTAAAATATTTTGAAGATTTTCAAGCTCAAGTAGATGTAATAATGACAAAGGAAAACCTAATTACAGGTAATCCATCTACAAGTTTAGAACAAGCTAAAGAAATATTATTAAAAAACAGAATTGAGAAACTTCCAATTGTAGATTCAAATAATTTTTTAACTGGTTTAATTACCACAAAAGATATTGATAAAGCTATTGATCACCCAAATGCATGTAAAGATGCAAAAGGAAGATTAAGAGTCGCTGCAGCTGTTGGAGTTAGTGGAGATTGCATGGAAAGAGTTGATGCTTTAGTAAAAGCACAAGTTGATGTAATTGTAGTAGACTCAGCTCACGGTCACAGTAAAGGTATTTTGGATGTTATAAAAAATATTAGAGCAAAATACAAAGACTTAGACATTATTGCAGGAAATATTTGTACTGCAGAAGGTGCAAAAGCACTTTATGAAGCTGGAGCAAACGGAGTTAAAGTTGGAGTGGGTCCTGGAAGTATTTGTACTACAAGAGTTGTTGCTGGAGTTGGAGTTCCTCAAATTACAGCAATTAATGAAGTGTTCAACTTCGCTCAAGACAAAGACCTTACAGTTATTGCTGATGGGGGAATTAAATACTCTGGAGACATCGTAAAAGCATTGGCTGCTGGAGCACACAGTGTTATGATGGGAAGTATTTTTGCTGGTACTGAAGAATCACCTGGAGAAGAAATTATTGCAAATGGTAAAAAATACAAAACTTATGTTGGTATGGGATCGCTTGCTGCAATGAAAAGAGGAAGTAGTGATAGATACTTCCAAAAAGGTGCTAAAAAATTAGTTCCAGAAGGAATTGAAGCTAGAGTTCCATTCAAAGGAAAAATGAAAGATGTTATTTTCCAATTGATGGGTGGATTAAAAAGTGGTATGGGATATACTGGAAGTGAAACAATTGATTCACTTCGCTTAAACACAAAATTTGTTAAGATAACAAGCGCAAGTTTAAAAGAAAGTCATCCTCACGATGTGGAGTTAACAAAAGAAGCTCCTAACTATAACAAATAAAAGGTTCTATAAGAACCTTTTTTGTTTAAAATATTAACAAGAGGTAATTACATGGAAAAAATTAAATTAGATGATATAGCAACAAATGCTTGAAGCAATGCATTGTTGTGTCAATGTGGAAAAGAAGAAGATAAATTCGATATTCATAGATTATGTATAGTTTGTTTAGAACCTATGAACTATAATGTTCATTACTCAAACTCAAATGATGGAAAAGCGTGAAATATTAAGTTTTATAATAACGAAAATTATAATGAAGTTGAATTTAGTGGAATAACAATGGCGGTGCACAAAGAGTGCTTTATTAAATAATCAAAGACCTATTATGCTAAAATTATTTTGTTATCTGTAAGGAGAAAATATAAATGAAAAGACTTTCTGCAAACGAAATTAGACAAATGTGATTGGATTTCTTTAAATCAAAAGATCACTATTTTTTAGAACCTGTTAGTTTAGTTCCTGTTGATGATCCAAGTTTATTATGAATAAACTCAGGGGTTGCAACACTAAAACCATATTTTGATGGAAGAATGAATCCTCCATCACCAAGACTAACTAATTCTCAAAAATCTATTAGAACAAATGATATTGAAAATGTTGGAGTCACTGCAAGACACCAAACTATGTTTGAGATGTTAGGTAACTTCTCAATTGGAGATTACTTTAAAAAAGAAGCAATAGAATTTGCTTGAGAACTTTTAACTTCTCCAAAGTGATTTGATATAGATCCAGAACTTTTATATATAACTGTTTTTAATGAAGATGAAGAAGCTTATAATGTTTGAACTAAAACAATTGGTATAAAAGAAGATCACATATTCAAAGGACCAAGAGATACAAACTTTTGAGACGTTGGACAAGGACCTTGTGGACCTAATACTGAAATATTCTTTGATCGTGGAGAAAAATGAGACCCAGAAAACATAGGACCTAGACTTTTAAAAGACGATATTGAAAACGATAGATATATTGAAATTTGAAATATTGTATTTTCACAATTCAATAATGATGGAAACAATAACTATGCAGAACTTCCAAGGAAAAATATAGATACTGGTGCTGGATTTGAAAGACTAGTATCAATATTCCAAGATGCTCCTACAAACTTTGAAACAGATATTTTCTTTCCAACTATTCAAGAGGTTGAAAAATTATGTAACTCTGAATTCAAATATTCAATAGATAACTATTACAATGAAAATAAAGAACAAACAAAAATTAATACTGGTTTCAAAGTAATTGCAGACCACGTTAGAGCAGTTGTTTTTGCAATTAGTGATGGTGTATTCCCTGGAAATAAAGACAGAGGATACATTATTAGAAGATTAATTAGAAGAAGTTCGGTATATGGAAGAAAACTTGGTATTCAAGAAGCTTTCTTATATAAATTAGTAGATAAAGTAATTGAAGCAATGAAAGACTTTTATCCTTACTTAGTTGAAAAAGCAGATTCTGTAAAAGAAATCATTAAACAAGAAGAATTAAGATTCTTAAAAACTCTTTCAAAAGGATTTGAACACTTAGAAAACATTATTAAAACCGAAAACAAAGTAACTGGTAAGAATGCTTTATTACTATTTGAATCATTTGGTTTCCCAATAGAATTAACAGTTGAAATCGCAACAGAATCAGAAGTTGAAGTTGATCTTGAAAGTTATGAAAAATTATTAGAACAAGCTAAAGATCTTGCTAGAAATTCAAGAAAAGACGATAAAGCTTGAAATAAACAATCTGCTATTTTAACTGGTTTAAAAGTTGAAAGTGAATTTGTTGGATATGAAGTTGAAGAGGTTGAAACCAAAGTAAACTTTATATTTGAAGATGAAACATCTTTAGAATCAGCTACAGACAAAGTTGTTTTTGTAACTTTAGAAAAAACTCCTTTCTATGCCGAAAAAGGTGGACAAGCTTCAGATAATGGTCACTTAATAGATGATAATGAAAATCGTCATTTAGTATTAGATGTACAAGCAGGACTGAATGGCCAACACATACACAAGGTTCAAATTAATGGAACTTTAAAAGTTGGAGATAATGTTAAAGCTGAAATAAATAGTGAGAAGAGATTCTACACTATGAAAAACCACTCTGGAACTCATATACTACAAGCTGGTATTCAAGAAGTTTTAGGAAAAGATGCTTTACAAAGTGGTAGTTACAATGATGAAAATGGATTAAGAATAGATATTTCTTATAACAGATTACCAAGCCAAGAAGAACTAGATAAAATTCATAGCGCAATAAATAGAGAGATTAAAAACTCTATACCAAGAGAAATTATCTATTGTTCTCTTGAAGAAGCTGTTGAAAAACACAATGCCCTTGCTTTGTTTACTGAAAAATATGGTGGAACTGTTAGGGTTATTAAATTTGGTAAATTTTCTTGTGAACTTTGTGGTGGAACTCATGTAGAAAACACAAAAGATATTGAAGACTTATTAATAACAAGTGTTGAATCAAAAGGTAGTGGTGTATTTAGATACCATGCCGTTACAAGTCACAAAGAAGTTGCTAACTACTTAAATGAGCAATTTAGAAAACAAAAGGCTGAAATTTCTCCTATCATAGATAAATTTAATAACTTCAAACTTAAAGTTAAAAATGAAAATATTGAAAATGAAATAAATTCAATACTTTCTATGGATGTTACTAAAATTAATTTAATTTCCATTAAACAAAAAGTTAATGAAATTAAAAATTTATTTAAACTTTACCAAAAAGAAGTTGAAGACATTATGATAGAAGAAAGTTTATCTAAATATTCAAATATCGAACCAGTTGAATCAAATGGTATTAATATAATTGAATTAGAGATTAATGATCTTGAAATGAAAGAACTAAAAGCTCTTTCAGATAAGTTACAAAATAAATTTGAAAACTTAGTAATTAAATTTGCAAACACTGTTGATAAAGTTTTTATAGTTTCTGTAAGTGAAAATATTTCAAATGAAAATAAAGCAATTGAATTATTTAAAAATAACGGTAAGTATGATGTTAAAGGTGGAGGGAACAACACCTTTGCTCAAGGAAAAATTATCTAAAATTTATTTAAAAATCAAAATTTTTGATTTTTTTTTTTTTTTTAAATTATAATTAGTTTTAAGTGAGGATTTTATGAAAAAAGTTAGAGAAAATAAAAATTTAATAATAATATTTTTTTTGATTTTTTTAACTTTTCCAATTCAAAACTTTTTAGAAAACAAAAGCGCTGTTTTCACATTATCTATTGCAACTAACGTTGTTTTAATATTTATCTCAATTTACTTTATATCAAACTTCATAACAAAGTTTTTGAGACATGCAGAACAATATAATTTTGAAATATCTAGAAAAGATATTATAGCTATGAATTCTTTAAATAATAATTTTAGATTCTACATAACAATGCTTGTTACTTTGGTGTTTTTTGGTATTTCTTTAATGGCTACTTATTCATCATTTCAAAGAACTGAATTAATTACAGGAAGAATAAATTGATGAAATAACCGTGAAGTTTATAAATACTTAAATATTGAAAATGCAAACTGAACATTATTGGCAATAATAGTTTTAATAAATAGTTTTTTAATTTACTCTGTGGTGTATATTTTTGCGTGCTTATTTGTATACTCGATAATTAAAACTGTTGCTACATCAAACGATCTTTTTGTTAAAACAATATATAGAAAATCAACTAAATTAAATAATGTGTTGAAAATGTTGTTTGAAGAGATGACTTCAAACAAAGAAGAGCAACTTTTAATCGAAAATAGTTGAAAAGAAACTGTTATTTTAATTAACAATATTGAATCTTTAGAACTTAGAACTATGAAAAAGGGGAACATACCTCCTGATCTTTTTAATATATAAAATTAACTAAAAAAACTTAGGGTAAAAATAATTTAAATTAGAAAAGAGAAGGAAAATATGAAGAAGAGCAATTTTTTCTTGTTAATAAAACAAGGGATAAAGGGTGTCTTCAGATATAAAACTCAATTCATATTAATAGTTATTCTTGGATTCTTTGCATCACTAATTTTAAGTGTTACAAACTCAATCAATGATAGAATGACAAGTGAATATGAAAGAACCATGAGCAAAGTGGACAAGTTTGATTACTATGATGAAAAATCATTGGAAACTGCAAGTGCTTTAGATACTAAAACAATGGTTCCTATTATGGACTTTATATCTGATGAATACATTACAAAGGACAATAAAGCTGTTGCGTATAACGTAAATATATCAATGGCTTCTGAGGGAAGCAAAGAAACTTTTATTACAAAAGCTTTCGCTTCTACAGATTTTACAACTGAATTTACAGAATTAATTAATAACAATGAGTACAATAAGTCTTGATTTAACTACAGTGCTGAACAAAACGCAGGAGACGAAGCTAAATACTTTAGTGCGTACGGTTTAGATTCTAAAAAATCAAATTTAGTTGAGACTAATTATTGAAGTCAAATTAGTTATATTGATGCTGGGGGAACAGACAGAAACCTTTCTGCATTAGATGTTTATACAAGTGGAACAACATTTTTATCAAAACAATTAAAAGGTTTTACAATAAAAACTATTAATTTATTAAAAACTGAATTAAGAGCTTCTTTTAATGAAATAAAAGATCAAAACTCAATGTTTGGTAAAATGATAAATAAAAACATTATAAAAGAAGATGATATTTTAATAAACGAAGATTTAGAGTATTCAAATGCTACTAATTTCCAAAAAGAAATAAATACATATATCGATAATGCTTTTTTATCAATAGTAGTACAAATTAATAAAATGGTTCACGATTATGTACAATACCATATGGAAAAAGCAATTAATTCAAAATTTGATGAAGGTACTAAAGCTGTTTTAGATGAATTTTCTGATTCTAGTAAGTTAGAAAAAAATTCAGTCCAAAATGCAACAATTCTTAAAGACTGATTATTTAATAAAACAAACGAATCAAAAGAAGGAAAAAGCTTTTATGAAACTGGAGCAAATGGACAACTTGCTCACATTGAATCAAATGGAAACGTTATAAATGCTGACGGTTTAAAACTAATGGATACTGGAGACTTTTTAGAAAGTCTTATGAAAGATAAAAATAGTTTTACAAAAAAAGACATTTATAACAAAGAAAATGCAGATATAGTAGCAACTTATTTTGAGAGACAAAAATTACTGGGTCTAGCATCTGGTGTTGATGTTTATTCAAGAATGGAAGCTGTTTTTGCTGACAATGCAGCAGAAAGACATTACAGAATGGTTGTAATGGATGATTGAACAGAAAAAAACACAACTGTTTATCAAGGAAATAAACCAAGAACTAAAAATGAAGTTTTATTAAACCCTCAATACGCAAAGGAAAATAAAATAAAAATAGGTTCAAACATTAAAGTTGGGGGTGCCAACTTAACTGTTTCTGGTTTTGCAGCAGATCCATACACAAACTTCCCGATTGCGGATTTAACTGTGCCTTTCCCTAACAATAAAAAGGGAGCTATTATATATATTCAAAAGAATATTATCGATAGTGTTTTAACTGCAAACGAATCAAAAGTAACAACAACAAATGTTTATAGATTTTTAACAGTAAAAGATAAAACAAGTGTTGAAAAAAATATTAGTTTATTTAATTCTCTAAACTACAATAGTTTAGATAACTTACAAGCGGATCAAGAAAATGTTTCAAAAAATGGTGAAAACTTTGCTGAAAAAGTAAAAGATAGTTTTACTCACTATAAAGGAAGTGCTCTTTCATTTAACTGAGAACTTACACCTTTAGTTTTGAAAACATTTTCAACTATTTCATATATTGTGTGTTTAATAATACTTGCAATATGTTTAATTACTATGTTAATTGCAATCAAAAAAACAATTCAATTTAATGCCGGAGAAATTGGTATATTAAAGGCTTTAGGTACTAAAAATAGTCAAATAGCTTTCTCATATATATCATATGGATTAGTGTTATTGTTATTTGTTGTTCCACTATCTTGATTCTTAGGTGGTTATGCTCAAGAATCTTTCTGTAGATTATTTATATCTTATACAGGTGGTGCTTACAATGAAGCACGATTCAATGCATGATCTCTTGGGGCTTTAATGCTTCTGTTTGGTGGATTTACAATTATAGTTTCTTATATAACTGCTTTATTTTTAATTAACAAACCAGTTCTTGAAATAATAAACAAGAAAGAAACTATAAGAAGAATTCAATGAATAGATAACTTAAAATTAAAAATGACAAAAAATACTAAATTCACAACTAAATTTAGTATTGAACTTGCAATTAGTGGTATGAAACCAACTCTTATTTCTACAATTACTGTTTTAATAGCTTCATTGTTGATAACATCTTCAATGTCTATTCCGGGAATGGTAAATACTGCAGTTAGTTCATATTATAAAAATGTTAAATATTCAAATAAAATTGAAAACTTAGAATCAATTGGTAACTCACCACTTTCAAAAACAAGTTTATCTGCTTGAAATGGTGTAGACTACTATGATCAGTATCTAAATAATGTAACAGGTGAATTTGGAAAAACAAATTACTTGAGTGATTCTGTAACTAATGTTACTGGAATATCTGATTATTCAATGATACCTAAATTCTTTTACAACAGCAAAGCCAATGATAATAAAGGTGGTTTTGAATGATCACTAAAAGAACTTTCAAGTGGTTCATTATTAAATATGATTGGATATATATTTGGAAATAATATACCTCAAACAATAGGTAGAGCTATAAATATGTCTGATATTCAAAGAATTTTAGAATATGTAATACATGATGGAACAAATGAAAAAATTAAAACAAAAGAGGCCAGAATCAAAAAAACAGATGACTTATCTGCTGTTCTTTCTGAAGGGTTACCACCAATATTAAGTGCAATTTTCCCTGGGGAAATTAATAATGAAGAGGGTGGAGATGGATGAAAAGGCGCAATTATGTCAGCTATTCTAAGTCAAACTCCAAGTTACGTAAAAAGTTATTTAAGTAAAAGTGAAAACAGATATAACCAATATACATTTGGATGAACTTTCTCAAACTATGTACCCGGTGAAGATGATTTCTATACAAAAACAGATTTTACAACAAGTAACAAAAATATGGCTTTAACTGGAGTTCAATCAAATCAAAAAGCTTATAAATTAAGTGACAATTCAAGCAAAATGTTTATAGATGATGTATCTGTAGAAAAACTTGAAAAAGTTTTAAATGGAGAATCAAAAGAATCTATAAAAACTAAAAACCAATTTAACTTATATTCAAATGGTGTTTTAAATATACCAGTTACTATGAATGATCAATCAAAGTTTAAGCTAAACAAATCAAGAAGTGAAAATATAAAAATAGATAACTTCAAAGCAAAAAGATTAGTTATGTCACTTGATGGTGTTAATATGCCAAATAGTGCGTGAGCTTACGATGACACTGATTGAAATAAAGTCAATTTAGGTTCTAAATTTGATGGTAAAAAAGTTTATCTAGATCCTGCTGGATTAGATACTTCTAAATTCACATTTGCTAAGTCATTTGAATATAGCGGAGAAAAGATTATGGCATTTGATAGAAATTTAAATGCAACAAACGTATCTGAAACTGCTATGGGATTTGCTGATATTTTAGGAGATAAATCTGAAGTAAGACCGTATTATACATATGATAATTTATTTATGTTTGTGCCAAAATCTTATGAAACTAGTTTAACTGCATTAGACAAAGGTGAACAAAATGATAAATGATATGGTTATGTAAAATCTGAACAAGTACCAGAAAAAACTAGAAAAGACTGAGAAAGAGCTACGGGTGAATCAAATATTAGTGATTACATCTGAATTAGACCTTATTCATTAACTTATGACAGCACTTATAAACCAGAAGATGCTCAACCAGGTTCAGAATTGGGAAATTTATTATCTTGAAAAAACTCATTCTTTAGACAAAACTTTGTTGAACCTAAAGCAGGGATAATAGACAGAGATGTTGAAATGAACTTTGGAATAAAAGAAATTAGACTTGTTCCAGTATCAACAGTTGATGTTTACGGAAGTGATATTATATTAGCCGATCAAGACCTAACTAATTTAGTTCATGGTTATTCAACAAGTAAATATACTCCTTATAACTATGTATATGAAAAAGAAACAAATGGATCATATAACTTAGGGGACGAAACAATTGATACATTTACTTGAACAACAGCAAGTGACTTAACAAGCAGAGGTATAGAGGATCAAATTTGAGGTGATGCAAGTCAAAAATCATATAGTCCTTCTAGATGATTTAGTGGTATTATGTCTCAATCAAAAGAACCTTACTTCTTAACAAGTCAGGCATCATTCTCAAAATCAGTTAGAACTGGTGAATACACTCTAAGTGGTGGAAGTCAGTACTATGATACTTTAGAGATGAAAAATGTTGAGTTCTTATCGGAACAAAAAGCATTAATAAACCAAGTTGCTGGTTTAGTATTGACAATAGCTATCTCATTCATAGTTGTTATTGTTATTACAGCAACACTATCAATGATAATTATTACTGATCTATATGTAAATCAATACAGAAAATTCATGATTGTTATGAAATCACTTGGATACTCAAACTGAAAAGTTATTAAGTATTCATTTGGAACACTAACAATATTAGCCGGAATAGCTATGCTTCTTGGAATATCTGGAAGTGCTGTATTAGTTACTTTAACAGGATCGTTTATTAAACAAAATGTAGGTTCTATTCCTTTAGGTCTAAGTTGATGAGCGTTATTAGCTTCAACCATAATTATGGTTACAAGCTTCATAACTTCTATATCAATCACAACTTGAAAAATAAGAAAAGAATCACCAGTTTCATTAATGAAATAGGATTTAAAATCAACTTTTTAAAGTTGATTTTTTTTGATTTTTTAACAAGTAATTATAAAAAATATTCACATCACTAAATAAAAAGAATTTATAGGTTTAGCATAATAGAATTAAATAGAGTTATATATCAAACTATAAAAATAGGTTGGTAGGGCGGGTAGTTGAAAGAAAGGAAAATCATGATTAAATTTTTAATATCAGCAATGGTTGGAATGCTACCAATTCCCAATGCACTTCCTACTTTTTTGAATATAAAAATTATAGAGTCTAATAATGAAGAAATTAATCCAAGTAATGTATTTTACTTGGATGTTCAATCATATCCTGATAGATTAATTAGAACTGTTAACCAACAAAACGATAAAATTAATTATGAATTTAAATTTACAAATGATGAAAGTGATGTTATAAAAAATGCTTATGCAAATAGTCTTTTGGAATTAAATGCAGAAAATTATTTCTTATTTAGAGCACCATTAACATATTCACAATATAATGAAGTGAAAACAGCTACAAATCAAAAAATGAAATACTCAACACCAGAAAAAGAAAGAACAGCAATCGAATGAAGTACAAATGATCACACAGATGTTCGACCAAGCCTTACTCAAAAGTATACATACTATCACACAATTATAAACAGCACGGTTTCATCGATGGAACAAATTAAAAATTTTACTAATCCCGTTATAAGTCAGAGCATTTATGATTCTGGTTTTGAATTAAAAGCAGGAACTGTAATGGAGAATTTATGAACAATAGGTAAAGGTGCATCAATATGCTTTATTTTTTATCTTAGAGCATATGTTCCCCAAGGTGGAGCTAACCAGGCTTTTTTATCAAATGTTAACTGAAACATAGGCCACTCAATAGAGTTAACAACTCAATAAAACGTCAGTATTTTAAAAATAAGAAGGTTCAAAAAACTTTCTTATTTTTTATTTATTTAGTTGCTTTTTAAAGAACAATGTGTGATAATGGAAAGGCATGTATATTTTGTGTTCATTAGGACAACACACTGAAAAGGGTTGTCAATGTTGAAGGAGGACCAAATGGCTCAACAAAAAATTAAAATCAAACTTAAAGGTTACGATCACGCTATTGTTGACCAATCAATTGCTAAAATTATTGAAGCAGCTGAGTCAACTGGAGCTAAAGTTCGTGGACCTATTCCATTACCAACAGAAAAGCAAATTATTACAATATTAAGAGCTACTCATAAATACAAAGATAGTAGAGAGCAGTTCGAAATGAGAACACATAAAAGAATACTTGAGATAGTTGAACCAACACCTAAAACAATGGACTCATTAACAAGAGTTCAATTGCCTACTGGTGTTAATATCGAAATTAAATTATAGTAAACAATCAAGATATACATGAACAACATAAAAAAAATACAGGAGGAAATATCATGAAAGGAATCTTAGGACGTAAGTTAGAGATGACTCAAATCTTTAGTGAAAGCGGTAAATTAATTCCAGTTACTGTTATTGCAGTAGAACCAAATACAGTTTTACAAGTAAAATCAGTTGAAAAAGATGGATACCAAGCACTAAAATTGGGAACAATCACAAAAAGAGCTAACTTATTAAATAAACCAGACATGGGTCAATTTAAAAAAGTTAACTCAGAACCTAAGCGCTTCGTAAAAGAAATCAGAGATATGGAAGGATACGAAACAGGTGCAACAATTAATGCAGCCGACGTATTCAACGCTGGTGAATTTGTGGACGTTACAGGTATATCAAAAGGTAAAGGATTTGCAGGTGCAATCAAAAGACATAATTACTCAAGAGGACCAATGGGTCACGGATCAGGATACCACAGAGGTATTGGGTCAATGGGAGCAATTATCAACAGAATCTTCAAATCTAAAAAAATGGCAGGTCACATGGGACATGAACAAGTGACAATCCAAAACTTAGAAGTAATCAAAATCGATACTGAAAGAAATTTAGTTTTAGTTAAAGGATCAGTTCCTGGTCCAAGAAAAGGGTTTGTTGTAATTAAACAAAACGTTAAAGGTAGAAAAGCGCAAGAAGCAGTTTCATTGTTATCAAGAAACACTGCTACTAAAGCTGTAGTTGAACCAACTCCAGCTCCAGTAGTTGAAGAAACAGCTCCTGCAGCTGAATAATTAGGAGGATACAATTTAACATGAAAGCACAAGTTTTAGATGTTAAGGGAACATCTCTTAAAGAAATTACATTAAACGATAAAGTTTGAGGTATTGAACCTCATCAACAAGCAATCTTTGATACAGTTGTTTCACAACAAGCTGCATTAAGACAAGGAACAAGAAAAACAAAAACTAGAGCTGAAGTACGTGGTGGAGGTAGAAAACCTTGAAGACAAAAAGGTACAGGACGTGCCCGTCAAGGATCTATTAGAGCTCCACAATGAAGGGGTGGGGGAGTAACTTTTGGTCCTACACCAAACATTAACTACAAAAAAGCAGTTAATAAAAAAGTTAGACAATTAGCAATTAGAAGTGCTTTAAGTATTAAAGCAAAAGAAGCAAACTTAGTAGTATTAGATAAATTTGCATTCTCAAAACCTTCAACAAAAGAAATGTTATCAGTAATGAAAAACATTAAAGTTGAAGATCAAAAAACATTAATAGTAACTAAAGAACATGAAGAATTAGTTGTTAAATCAGCAGGAAACATTCCAGGAGTTAAAACATTAGACTTCCAAAAAATGAACATCTTTGATTTATTAAACGCAACTAAATTAGTTGTTACTGAAGATACTGTAAACAAAATCGAGGAGGTGTATGCATAATGCATTTAACACAAGTTATTAAAAAACCTTTGTTAACTGAAAAGACTTACTTAGGTCAACAAAATGGTGCGTACACATTTGTTGTTGATAAAAAAGCAAACAAAACATTAATCAAAAAAACATTCGAAGAAATTTTCCAAGTTAAAGTTAAAGACGTAAGAACTATGAACTATGACGGAAAAGACAAAAGAATGGGAAAATTTGTTGGTAAAACAGCAGGTTTCAAAAAAGCCATCATTGTATTAAAAGATGGAGAAACATTAGATATCTTATCAGACTTATAGGATTAAGAAATTAATCACTAAGGAAAGAAAAAAGATTAGGCGAAAACAGGAGGATATATTATGCCAATCAAAAAATATAAGCCTACGACAAACGGTCGTAGAAACATGACTAGCTTAGATTATAGTATCCTTACAACTTCAAAGCCTGAAGGTTCATTAGTTGCAAAACTAAATGAAAAGGCTGGAAGAAATAATCACGGTCAAATAACAACTCGCCACAAAGGTGGAGGGCACAAAAGAAAATATCGTATCATCGATTTCAAACGTAATAAATTAGATATTGCTGGAAAAATCGCAACTATCGAATACGATCCAAACAGAAACTCATTTATCTGTTTAGTAAACTACATCGATGGAGAAAAAAGATACATCTTATTTGCAAAAGGAATGCAAGTAGGACAAGAAATTATAGCTGGTGAACATGCAGATATCAAAGTTGGTAATGCAGCACCACTAAAAAACATTCCTGAAGGAACATTAATTCACAACGTTGAATTAAGACCAGGAAAAGGTGGACAAATCGCACGTAGTGCAGGAAGTTCAGTACAAATCTTAGGTAAAGATGAAGATGGAAAATACATCACTTTACGTTTAGGTTCAGGAGAAGTTAGAAAAGTACTTGCTGAATGTTATGCAACAATCGGTGAAGTAGGAAATGAAGAATACAACTTAGTAAACTGAGGAAAAGCTGGAAGAAACCGTTGAAGAGGAATTAGACCAACAGTTCGTGGGTCAGTTATGAACCCAATCGATCACCCTCACGGAGGGGGAGAAGGTCGTGCTCCAATCGGGCGTAAAGCTCCATTAACACCATGAGGTAAAAAAGCTCTTGGTGTTAAAACACGTGATAAAAAGAAAGCTTCTACTAAATTAATAGTAAGAAGAAGAAACGATAACAAATAGGAGGATTTGAATAAATGTCTAGATCATTAAAAAAAGGACCTTTTGCTGATGACTACTTAATTAAAAAAGTAGAAGCATTAGGTGAAAAAAAAGAAACAATTAAAACTTGATCACGTCGTTCAACAATCTTTCCAAGTTTCGTTGGTCACACATTTGGAGTTTACAACGGAAAAGAATTTATCCCAGTTTATGTTACAGAAGATATGGTAGGTCACAAATTAGGAGAATTTTCACCAACACGTAAGTTTGGTGGACACGGTGATGACAAGAAAAAGAAAAAATAATCATTAGGAAATAGGAGTTTCAAAACATGGAAGCAAAAGCAAAATTAACAATGATTAGAATATCACCTAGAAAAGTTAGACTAGTAGCTGACTCTATCAGAAGTAAAAAAATATCAGAAGCTGTAGCAATTCTTCAAAACCAAGACAAAAGATCTTCAGAACCAGTATTAAAATTATTAAACTCAGCTGTAGCAAATGCTGTTAACAACAACGGTATGGAAGCTGACCAATTATTTGTTAAAACAATCTTCGTTAACGAAGGACCAACATTAAAACGTTTTAGACCAAGAGCTCACGGTAGAGCATATGAAATTTTAAAAAGAACTAGCCACATTACAATCGTGGTTAGCGACGAAAGATAGGAAGGAATTATAGAGTATGGGACAAAAAGTATCTCCAAACGTTTTACGTATAGGTGTTATTAGAGGTTGAGATAACCGTTGATACGCTGAAAAAGGTGAATATGTTAAGTGATTACACCAAGATATCAAAATTAGAAAAGCTGTTGAAAAACAATTAAGAAATGCAGCAGTTTCAAAAATTGAAATCGAAAGAACTAAAAAAGAAATCACTCTAGTAATTCGTTCTGCTCGTCCAGCTATCGTTCTTGGACAAGAAGGTAAAAATGTTGAAAATATCGTTTTAACAGTAAGAAAAACAATTAAAGACAGAAAAGCTGATGTAAAAGTTAAAGTAATAGAAATCAAAAACCCAGATGTTGATGCTAAATTAGTAGCAACATTCATTGGTGAACAAATTACAAACCGTGCATCATTTAGAACTGTACAAAAATTAGCAATTAGAAAAGCATTAAAAGCAGGAGCTAAAGGAATTAAAACTTCAGTTTCTGGAAGACTTGGAGGAGTTGAAATGGCTCGTACTGAAGGATACCTAGAAGGTTCAGTACCATTATCAACTTTAAGAAGTGATATTGATTACGCTCTATATGAAGCAAGAACTACATATGGGCAAATCGGGGTTAAAGTTTGAATTAACCACGGGGAAATCATAGGAAAACAAAACCAAAACAATTCAAAAGTGATCGAGGACAAAAAACCTCAAACAAGATCACCAAAGGAGGCTAAATAATTATGTTAATGCCTAAAAGAGTTAAATTCCGTCGTCCTCACAGAGTGAGTTATGAAGGAAAAGCAAAAGGTGGTAAATTCATCGCATTTGGTGAATACGGATTAATGTCATTAGATGGTGCTTGAATTACTTCAAGACAAATCGAAGCAGCTCGTATTGCCATGACTCGTTATATGAAACGTTTTGGAAAAGTTTGAATTAGAATATTCCCTCACATGGCAAAAACTAAAAAGCCATTAGAAGTACGTATGGGTTCAGGGAAAGGATCTCCTGAAGAATGAGTAGCAGTAGTTAAAACTGGTCAATTCATGTTTGAAATTGGCGGAGTTTCAGAAGAAGTTGCTCGTGAAGCCTTACGTCTAGCAATGCACAAATTACCAGTGCGTTGTAAAATCGTTAAGAGAGGTGATGAATAATGTCTAAAGCAGTTGACTTCATGATGGAATTAAGAACAAAATCAGTTGAAGATTTAATCAAACTTGGTGAAGATCGTCGTGCTGAATTATTCGCACTTAAATTCCAAGCTGCAGTAGGTAGTTTAGAACAAACTCACAGAATTCCTTCACTTAAAAAAGACATAGCAAGAATTGAAATGTTATTAAGCGAAAGAAAAAAAGCTGGAGAAGATGTTAATAAAACTATTAAAGCAGATTACTCAAAAGCTGTTTCAGAAGCTGAAAAAGCTGGAAAAGAAGTTCGTCAAAAACATAAAGATATGATTGAAAAACTTCAACAAGAACAATTCGGAACTGGAAATGAAGTTTCAGAAGATGCAATTATGGCAGCAATGCAAAATGCAACATCTGAAGCAGCAGATGCTCCAGTTGAAGTAGAAGCAGCACCAAAAGCTGCTCCTAAAGCAGCAGCTCCTAAAAAAGAAGCTGCTCCAAAAGTAGAAGAAAAAGCAGCAGCTCCTAAAGCAGCAGCAAAAACTACTACAACAAAAGCAGCAGCTCCTAAAAAAGAAGCTGCTCCTAAAGCAGAGGCAGCACCAAAAGCTGCTCCTAAAGCAGCAGGTAAAACTACTGCTGAAGTTAAAAAACCTGCAGCACCAAAAGCTACTGTTAAACCAGTAGAAGCTGGTGAAGCAAAAGCAACTGGAAAAGGTAAAGAAGCACTTAAAGGTGTTGAAGTAAAACCTATGAAAGTTGGAGTAGCTAAAGGTGAAAATATCGAAGGTATTGATTTAAAACTTTCAGGGAAACCAAAAGACGCTAAAACATATACATTCGGATCAAATGCTGAAGAAGCTAAAAAACAAATCGAAGAAGCTAACAAAAAAGCAGCAGAAAAAAAAGCAGCAAAATCTACAACAACAAAAGGAGCTAAATAACCATGGAAAGAAATTTAAGAAAAACTTACACTGGTAGAGTAGTTTCAGACAAAATGGATAAAACTATCACTGTTTTAGTTGAAACATACAAAAACCACCCAATTTACAAAAAACGTGTTAAGTATTCAAAAAAATACAAAGCACACGATGAAAACTCAGTTGCTCAAATGGGAGACAGAGTTGAAATTATGGAAACTCGCCCAATGAGTAAAACTAAAAACTTTAGACTTGTTAGAGTTGTTGAAAAAGCAATTATCTAATTTCAGAGGTACAACAGAATGATACAAAATGAATCAAGATTAAAAGTCGCTGATAACTCAGGAGCTAAAGAAATATTAGTTATTCGTAATTTAGGTGGAAGTGTTAGAAAGTTCACAAACATTGGAGATATAGTTGTTGCAACTGTTAAATCAGCATCACCTGGTGGAGCTGTTAAAAAAGGACAAGTAATTAAAGCTGTTATTGTTAGAACTGTTAGAGGATTAAGAAGAGCTGATGGAACATACATTAAGTTCTCTGAAAATGCTGCAGTAATCATCAAAGATGATAAATCACCAAGAGGTACTCGTATCTTTGGTCCAATCGCACGTGAAGTAAAGGATGCTGGATTTGCTAAAATTGCATCTCTAGCACCTGAAGTGTTATAGAAGGGGAACTTTTATGAATAAATCAAAAATCTTAAGAGGAGACGTTGTAAAAGTAATCGCCGGAAGCCACAAAGGAAAAATTGGACCAGTAGTTAAATTATCAAAAGATAAAAAAAGAGTATACGTTGAAGGAATCGTAGCTATTAAGCACTCAAAACCTTCACAAACAGATCAAGAAGGTGGAATTAAAGAAATTCCAGCATCAATCGATGCTTCAAACGTTTCACTAGTTGATCCTAAAGCAAAAGATAACGCTACAAGAGTTGGATACAAAATTGCAGATGGAAAAAAAGTAAGAATTGCTAAAAAATCTGGAACAGAAGTTAAATAGGAAAGGGATAAGTTAGTATGGCAAAAGCAAATATTAATAGATTAGAAAAACAATATAAAGATAAAATCATCCCAGAATTATTTAAAGAAAAGCAATACAAATCAATCATGCAAGTTCCAAAAATCACAAAAGTAGTTATCAACATGGGAATTGGAGATGCTGTACACGATACTAAGAAATTAGACGATGCAGTTCTTGAATTACAACAAATCACAGGTCAAAAACCTCTAGTAACTAAAGCTAAAAAATCTTTAGCTGTGTTCAAATTGCGTGAAGGTATGCCAATTGGAGCAAAAGTAACTTTAAGAGGAAAAAGAATGTATGAATTCTTAGACAAATTAATCTCTGTTGCGTTACCACGTGTACGTGACTTTAGAGGGGTATCAAAAACTAGTTTCGACAAACAAGGAAACTACACAATGGGTATCAAAGAACAAATTATTTTCCCAGAAATTGATTACGATAAAGTAAAAAAAGTTCGTGGGATGGATATAACTATCGTTACAACAGCAACTAACAAGGACGAATCATTTGCATTACTACAAAAAATAGGAATGCCTTTCGTTAAGTAATCGAGGAGAATAGGATAAAATGGCAAAAAAATCATTAAAAGTAAAACAAGCAAAAGTCCAAAAATTCAAAGTTAGAGAATACACACGTTGTGGAAACTGTGGTAGACCTCATTCAGTTTTGAGAAAATTTAATCTATGTCGTGTATGCTTCAGAGATCTAGCATACAAAGGACAAATCCCTGGTATTAAGAAAGCTTCATGATAGTGAAAGGAAAAAGAAATTATGACAACAGATGTAATCGCAGATATGCTTACTAGAATTAGAAATGCTAACCAACGTTATCACAAAGAAGTTCTAATTCCAGGAAGCAAAGTAAAATTAGAAATCGCAAACATTCTTAAAAAAGAAGGTTTCATCGAAGACTTCAAAGTTGCAGATGACTTTAAGAAAGACATTACTATAAGCTTAAAATACAAAGGGAAAATTAGAGTTATTAAAGGATTAAAAAGAATTTCAAAACCAGGATTAAGAGTTTACTCAAATTCTCACGACTTACCTCAAGTATTAAACGGGTTAGGTATTGCAATCGTTTCAACTTCAAACGGAATCATGACAGATAAAGAAGCTCGTCACCAAAACATTGGTGGAGAAGTTCTTGCATTTGTATGATAATAGGAGGAATTAATATATGTCACGTATAGGAAACAGAATATTAGCAATTCCAGCCGGAGTAGAAGTTAAAGTTGAAGCAAATAACGTTGTAACTATAAAAGGATCAAAAGGAGAGTTAACTCAAACTTTTAGTCCATTAATCGAAGTTAAAGTTGAAGGTGCAGAACTAAAAACTTTAAGACAAAACGAAAACAAACACACAAAACAATTACACGGGACTACAAACTCATTAATTCAAGGTATGTTAACTGGAGTTAGTGAAGGTTTTGTTAGAGAACTTGAAATTGTTGGGGTTGGTTATAGAGCTGCATTAGCAGGAAACAAAATCAACCTATCACTAGGGTTCTCACACCCAGTTGAATACGAAGTTCCAAAAGGAATTACAGTAGAAATCCCAAAACCAACTGAAATTAAAATATCAGGAATTGATAAACAATTAGTTGGAGAAGTAGCGGCAAACATTAGAGCATACAGAAGACCTGAACCTTATAAAGGTAAAGGGGTTAAATACAAAAATGAAAAAATCATTAGAAAAGAAGGTAAAGCAGCTGGTAAGTAGGCTGTTGCTAAGGAGAAGTAAATATGAAATACACTAAAGCAGAAGCAAGAAAAAGAAGACACTATAGAGTAAGAAATAAAGTGTCTGGAACAAGTGCTAGACCAAGATTAAATGTATTTAAATCAAACTCATACTTCTATGCTCAAATAATTGATGACGTAACTGGTGTTACATTAGTATCATCATCTTCAATCAAAATGGGATTAAAAAATGGACGTAATATCGATGCAGCAAAAGCTGTAGGTAAAGATATTGCTGAAAAAGCAAAAAGTAAAAAAATAACTGATGTAGTATTTGATAGAGGTGGATATTTATTCCATGGTAAAGTAAAAGCTTTTGCAGAATCTGCAAAAGAAAATGGTATGAAATTCTAAGAAGGAGATAGGAAAAAATGGCAGAAGAAACAAAAGTTGTTAATGCTGAATCAGCTCCAAAAGCAGATTCAAAAGTTGAAACAAACAACCAAGATAGAACAAACACAAGACCAAACAACAACAATAGACCTAACGGACAAAGAAGAGATCCAAAATTCAACAGAAACAGAGAAGACAACCCTTATGAAGAAAGAGTTGTTACAATTAACCGTGTTACAAAAGTTACAAAAGGTGGACGTAGATTCAGATTTGCAGCAGTTGTAGTTATCGGTGATAAAAAAGGTAGAGTTGGATTAGGAACAGGTAAAGCAAACGAAGTACCAGACGCTATTAAGAAAGCTATTAAAGAAGCAAGAAAATCTTTAATTAGAGTTCCTTTAGCTGGAAGTACAGTTCCTCATGATGTTATGGGGCACTATGGTGCTGGTAAAGTTATGATTAAACCTGCTCGTAAAGGTACAGGGGTTATTGCTGGTGGTCCAGTTCGTGCTGTTGTCGAATTAGCTGGAATTTCAGATATCTATACAAAATCATTAGGATCAAATACACCTATCAACATGATCAGAGCTACATTAGAAGGTTTACAACAAATGCAAACACCAGAACAAATAGCAAGATTACGTGGAACTCAAGTTGAAGTTAAAAAAGAAACTAAAGAAGCTACTACAGCTTAAGAAGGAGTAATTATTTTATGAAATTACATGAATTAAAATCTACACCAGGAAGCAAAAAAGACACAACACGTGTTGGTCGTGGTATGGCTTCAGGTAAAGGTAAAACATCAACTAGAGGACACAAAGGTCAAAATTCACGTTCTGGTGGAGGGGTAAGACCTGGTTTTGAAGGGGGACAAACTCCTTTATTCAGAAGATTACCTAAAATTGGATTTACAAGTTTAAACAGAAAAGAATTTGTATTAATCAACTTAGATAAATTAGAAACATTAGGGTTAACAGATGTAAATCACAAAACTTTAATGGATAAAAAATTAATTAAAAATGAAAAAACTTTAGTAAAAGTACTTGGTAATGGTAAAATTACAAAGTCAATAAATGTTAAAGTTAATAAAGTATCAAAAAGCGCTGAAGAGTCAATCAAAGCTGCCGGGGGTACTATAGAGGTGATTTAGGTGGCTGCTAAAGTTAAAAAAACTAAAAAAGCTAAATCAACTAAATATAAAAACGAATTCGCGAAAGGTGGTTTCTTTATAAGAAACAAGGACCTTGTAAAACGAATCGTTTTTACTTTAATAGTACTAATTGTTATTAGAGCAGGAACACTATTAACTGTTCCTGGTATACAAGTAAATGCCGATTTCAAAGATCAAATCGGTGGTCAAGACTTCTTCCAATTGTTATCAACCCTAGGGGGAGGAACAATTGGTCAATTCTCAATTCTAGCATTAGGGGTTTCTCCTTATATTACAGCTTCAATTATTGTTCAACTACTTTCAACAGATGTTGTTCCAGTTTTAACAAGATGAAGTAAATCTGGAGAAAGAGGAAGAAGAAAACTTGATAGATTAACAAAAGTATTGGCTATACCATTTGCATTAATGCAATCTGTAGCTACAATATTTACACTTTACAGTCAGGGTTTAATTGATCCTAAATGAGGTACAAATGAAGAAGGAACTGGACCCGCATGATTCTACTTTATATTAGTGCCTGCTGTAATGCTTGGTGGAACATTCTTAATGTTATGAATCTCAGATCAAATAACTATTAAAGGTATTGGTAATGGGGTTTCAATAATTATTTTTACAGGTATTGTTTCACAAATGCCAAGTAACTTTACAAACACATTTAAATTTTGAGTAGAAATTAAAGGTGAACCTACAGTTCTTTTTGATGGATTACTAAAATTCTTAATATATGTTGTTTCATTCTTATTGGTTATATTTGTAGTTGTCCTTATGAATGAAGCAGAAAGAAAAATTCCAATCCAACAAACGGGATCGGGTCTTGTTGATACAAAAGAACATACACCGTATCTTCCCCTTAAGTTAAATAATGCAGGGGTTATACCAGTTATTTTTGCATCAGCAATTATATCAACACCAATGACGGTAGCTCAAATTGTAGCTGCAACAAACCCAACAAATGGTTTTGTGGCATTTACAGAAAACTACTTATCATTTGGTACTTGATGAGGAATATCAATATATGGAATACTAACTATATTATTTACATTCCTTTATGCTCAAGTTCAAATAAATCCTGAAAAAATTACAGAGAACTTTAAAAAATCAGGAACATTTATTCCAGGAATTAAACCAGGAAAAGAAACTGAAAAGTTCTTGTCAGGAGTAATTAATAGATTAAGTGTATTGGGAGCTCTATTCCTTGCAGGAATAGCTGTCTTACCATATGTAATTACAAAAATTACTGCATTGCCATCTCACTTGGCAATTGGTGGAACAGGACTTATTATTGTAATTTCTGTTGCAATTCAAACAGTTCAACAATTAAAAGGAAGATTAATACAACAATCTTTCTTAGACAAAAAACAAGACAAGTTTGTTGAAGATGAAACTTCATATAACTCACACATTTGATAACAAGGAGAACAATAATTTATGAATATAATATTACTTGGAGCTCCAGGTAGTGGAAAAGGAACTCTTTCAGAGTTCCTTTGTGAGAAAAATAACTTTACTCAATTATCTACTGGGGACTTATTTAGGGAAAACATTTCAAACCAAACAGAATTAGGTATCGAAGCTCAAAAATACATGAACGAAGGAAAATTAGTTCCTGACTCAGTTACAAATTCAATGGTTGAAAACTATCTAAAAACAAAAGCAAAAGACTTGATATTTGATGGTTTTCCAAGAACTGATGACCAAGCTTTAGCTTTAGATAAAATGCTAGAAGAATTAAATGATCAAATAGACAAAGTGGTTTATCTTGATATAGACGAAAGCGTTTTATTGGGAAGATTAACTGGAAGAATGATTTGTAAAATTTGTAAAAGAAGTTATCACAAAATTAACAGAAAACCTTTAAAAGAAGGTGTTTGTGATTTTGATGGCGGTGAGTTAATTACAAGACCAGATGACCAAGAAGATAAAATCAAAACAAGATTAGAAGCATATCATAATCAAACCGCACCTTTAATTGAGTTTTATAAAGAAAAGACTATTAAAGTTGATGCAGATAATTGTACACCTGAAGAACTATATAACAGGGTTATGGAAATTTTAGGGGCTTAATTAATGGCTATAACAATTAAAAACGCTCAACAAATTGAGAAAATGAGATATGCTGGACAAGTTCTTGGTGAAGCTTTACATGAATTAAAAAAACTTGTAAAACCAGGAGTTAATTGTCTAGAGTTGGATAAGTTTTTCATTGATTTTATTACATCAAAGGGATGTACAAGTAACTTTAAAGGTTATGGAGGATTCCCTGCACATATTTGTATTTCTATCAATGAACAGTTAATCCACGGAATACCTACAGATAGAGTTCTACAAGATGGAGATATTGTTTCAATAGATACTGGATGTGTTTTCGAAAAATATCATGCAGATGCTGCAAAAACTGTAATTTGTGGTAACTCAAAAGACAAAAAGTATGATAAACTTATAGAGTTGACTGAAAAGTCACTATATTTGGCAATTGATCAGGTAAGAGCCGGTGTGCGCATCGGAACCATCTCTTCTACTGTTCAAAATTTTATTGAAGAAAATGGTTATCATTTGCCAACAGATTATTCAGGACACGGTATTGGATTGGAAATGCATGAAGATCCTTATGTGCCTAACGTAGGAGTAGAAAATACTGGAATGAGATTAGTTCCGGGAATGACTATTTGTATTGAACCAATGGTTCAAATAGGAACACATAAAACTGTTGTTGCTGATGATGACTGAACAGTGTCATCAAAAGATGGTAGCATGACTGCCCACTTTGAACATACTATTTTGGTCACTGAAGGAGATCCAGAGGTATTAACTTTATTTAAAACCAAGGAGGAAACAGAATAATGGCAAAAGAAGATTATTTAGAAGTGGATGGTACCATTTTAGAGGTACTACCAAATGCTACTTTTAAGGTGAAATTAGAAAATGAAATAGTAATAGACGCCCACGTGTCTGGTAAAATCCGAATGAACTACATTCGCATCTTACCAGGTGATAAAGTCACTGTTGCAATTTCACCATATGACCCTACACGTGGAAGAATTACATACCGTTTCAAAAATGGTAAATAAGTAATTTAAAAATAAAATAAATATAAATTAAGTACACAAAATCAGGAGGTTAGAAAAGATGAAAGTAAGATCATCTATCAAAAAAATATGCGACAAGTGTCGTGTAATTAGACGTAAAGGCCGTGTAATGATTATTTGTGAACAACCAAAACATAAACAACGTCAAGGTTAATTATTAATAATAAATATTATTAAACAAAAATTAGTTAATCTTATTAGAAAGGAAATTAATAATGGCTCGTATAAATGGGGTAGAAATACCTAATGAAAAAAGAGTAGTTATTGCTCTAACTTATATTTATGGTATTGGTTTATCAACTTCACAAAAAATCCTTGAGGCTACAAAAGTAAGCGAAGAAACAAGAGTTAAAGATTTATCAGAAGATAATATCAAATCAATCTCTCAAGAAATCTCAAAAATCAAAACTGAGGGAGATCTAAGAAGAGAAACAGCATTAAACATTAAACGTTTAATGGAAATTGGATGTTACAGAGGAATGAGACACAGAAAAGGACTTACTGTTCGTGGACAGTCAACTAAGACAAATGCACGTACAAGAAAAGGTCCTAGAAAAACTGTAGCTAACAAGAAAAAATAGTTAGAGAGGTATAAACTATGGCAAATAATAAACAAAATAACAAAAAGAAAAAAGTTAAAAAGAATATTGCTAAAGGTATAGCTCACATTCACTCAACATTCAATAACACTATCGTAACTGTTTCAGATGAAAAAGGTAACGTAATATCTTGATCAAGCGCTGGAGCAATGGGTTTTAAAGGAAGTAAGAAATCAACACCTTACGCTGCTCAAATGATTGCAGAAGCTGCAGGAAAAGGAGCAATGGACAATGGAGTTAAAACTATCTCAGTTGAGGTAAAAGGTCCAGGTCCAGGAAGAGATGCTGCTGTAAGAAGTTTACAAGGTATCGGATTAGAAATCACATCAATTAAAGATACAACACCAATCCCTCATAATGGAGTGCGTCCCCCAAAACGCCCAAGAGGTTAATAAGTTAAATGAAACAATTTTCAAGACCAGAATTTAATTTATTAAAAGAAGAAAAAAACAGAAATTATGGGGAATTTAAAGTAGAACCACTTGAAAGAGGGTTCGGAACAACACTTGGTAATGCAATTAGAAGAACATTACTATCATCAACACCAGGAGCTGCTGTTTATGCAATTAAAATTGTAGGAGCTGCACATGAATTTACTTCAATTAATGGTATTGTTGAAAATGTAAGTAGAATTATCTTAAACTTAAAAAAATTAGCTTTAAAAATCGATTCAAAAATATTTGAAGATGATGAAGTTGTTGAATTAAAAATTAACTCAACAAGAGTTGGAGCAATCACTGCAGGAGACATCGTTTTACCTACAGGAGTAGAAGTTATGAACCCAGAATTACACATCTGTACAATTTCAGATGGTGGAGTTCTAGACTTAACTTTATTTGCTAAAAACTCAAGAGGTTACAGATCATTCAAAGATAACAAAAAAGAAAAATTAGTTGTTGATGCAATCACAATTGATTCAAACTATTCTCCAATTGTTAAAGTGGCATACAATGTGGATGCAACAAAAATTGGGAAATCAGTTGACTTAGAAAAATTAATTTTAGAAGTTGAAACTGATGGAACAGTTACAGCTAGTGATGCAGTAGCAACTGCTGCAAAAATCTTAGTTGAACACTTACAATTCTTCGTTAACTTAAACGAAGAAATCAATGACTTAAATGTTATTGGAGCAACAAATGAAGAAGATGAAAAAGAATTAGATCGTTTAATCGAAGACTTAGACTTCACTCAAAGAAGTTTAAACTGTCTAAAAAGAGCAAACATCAATTCATTACGTGATTTAGTTTCACGTACAGAAGATGATATTCAAGAAATCAGAAACTTGGGTAGAAAATCATTAAAAGAAATTAAAGATAAAGTTGTTCAATTAGGACTAACTTTTAAACAAGATTAGGAAGAGGTGTAGTTATATGTCATACATTCAAAAAAGAGGTAAAAATACTGCTTGAAGAGTTGCATTAATGAGAAACTTAACTACTGAGCTAATTATTTCAGAAAGATTAGAAATTACTGAAACAAGAGCTAAAGAATTAAGACAACACTTTGACAAAATGGTTACACTTGGTAAAAGAGGAGATTTACATGCTCGTAGACAAGCTGCTGCTTGATTACGTCATATTGATGCTTCTGAAAAAGAAACTGCATTACAAAAATTGTTTACAACAATCGCAAAAAGATTTAAAACAAGAGAAGGTGGTTATACAAGAATTTTAAAACTTGATAACCGTCGTGGTGATAATGCACCAATGTGTATCATTGAATTAGTTTAATTACTAATTTACCAACAAAACGCTATTGAGGCGTTTTTTTTATTTAAAAGTTTTATAATATTACAAGGAGGAAATATTATGAAAAATATTTTATTTATAGGTTTAGGACATATGGGTTCATCTTTGGTTAAAGGAATACTTGCAAATGATACATTTGATGCCAAAGTTTACGGTCATGATGCTTTCAAAGAATTACAAGATAAAGTTGTTAACTCATTGGATAAGTTATCAGCTTTAAATAACTTAGAAGAAATTGTATCAAATAATATTGATGTAATTGTTATTGGAACAAGACCTGACGCTGTTGATTCATTGTGTTCTGATTTAGACAAATTAGATTTAAATGGTAAAACAATAGTTTGTATGGCGAATGCCGTTGATATTGAAAGATTAGAAACTAATTTTAAAAACCAAAAAGATCTTACAATCATTAGAATGATGCCTAATATGAATGCTTCATTAAGGGAATCTGTTACTGCAATTGCGTATAAAAAAGCTGATAAAGAGAAATTGGACTTTGTAATAGAAATGTTTAAGTGTTGTGGGATTGTTGAAATAGTGGAAGAAGATAAATTCGGAACACTAACAGCAATATCTGGTTGTCTACCTTCATATGTTATTTCTTTCTTTAAAGCGATAACTGACTATGCAGTTGAGAAAGGTTTTGAAAAAGATCAAGCATTTAGAATAGTTGAAACAGCTATTATAGGAAGTATCAAAAATAGTGCTAACTCAAATGTTGAACTTAGAACTATGGTTGATCAAATATGTGTACCAAATGGTTCAACAATAGAAGGTCAAAACGTTCTTGATAGCGAAGGTTTCGAAGAACTAATTAAAAAGTGTCTTTCAGCAGCTGAAAAAAAAGCGACACCAAATAAATAAAGTAGCCTAAAAAGGTTATTTTTTTAACTACACTTATTTATATTTTTTATAATTTAGTAATAATTCAATATTTATATTTGATATAATGATTAATGTATGAGAGGTAATGCTATGTCAACTAATTCAAAAGCAACTGAAAAACTAAATGATTTTAGACTTAAATTAAACGAATATAATGATAAATTGGTTCGTGCAAGTCAAAAAATGATTATTGCTAGAAGTAAGTTTTCTAGACGTGAAGTAGATCTAGATTTTGTAAAATCAGTAGAAAACGAATATAAAGCAATTAGAAAAGAATTTAAAATTGTATCAGATAATAAAGTGTTTTTAGATGAACTTAAAGAAGCAAAAGCTAAACTAAAAACAGTTAATAAAAATACTAAAGAATACTGAAAATTATATGAAGATTATAAATTAGCAGCATTTATATATAAAGAATCTAAAGTAGCAATCAAAGATAGAGGACATGGTGGACAACTTTCTCAATTATCAGATGTTGCATTAAAATTAGATAATATTAAATTTAGATATAGAGAAGGACATCCTTTTGCTGTTAATGGTGTAAGTGTGGAAATTAAACACGGAGACTATGTAACTATTATTGGTCACAATGGTAGTGGAAAATCTACTTTATCAAAAATTATAATTGGGGTTTTACAACCTACAAATGGTTCTATAGAGGTTTACGGAAACAAAGTTACAAGAAATAACTTGAACATGATTCGTAAGTTTTTGGGTATTGTTTTTCAAAACCCAGATAACCAATTTATTGGTTCAACTGTAAGAGATGATATAGCTTTTGGTTTAGAAAATAGAAGAATATCACCTGAAAAAATGCCAGATATAATAATGCAATCTGCAAAAAAAGTTAGAATGGAAGAGTTTTTAGACCATGAACCATTAATGTTAAGTGGTGGACAAAAACAAAGGGTTGCTATTGCATCTGCTTTAGCTTTATCTCCAAATATTTTAATTTTCGATGAAGCAACAAGTATGTTAGATCCAAAAGGTAAAAGTGAAGTTAAAGAAATTATGGTTGATTTAAAAAATACCAGAGAAAAAACAATCTTCTCAATTACTCATGATATGGATGAAATTTTAAATGCTGATAAAGTTATGGTTATGAATAAAGGTCAATTAGTTAAATTTGGTACACCAAAAGAAATACTATCTGAAAAAGACTTTTTAAGATCTATTCACTTAGATATTCCTTTTGTGGCTCAAGTTGAAGAAGCGCTTCAAAATGAAGGAATTAAGGTTTCTGGAAATGCAAACCTGGAAGAGTTGGTGAAAAATATATGTCAAAAATAAATCAAATATCACCAGAACAAAAAGCTAGGCTAATAGCTGATAAAAAAGAAGCAAAAGCCGAATATAAAGCTCATGTTAAGGAATTAGCAATTAAGCAAAAAGCAGATGCTAAAAAAAGAAAAAAAAGACATAAAGAAATTTCTGCTTTAGTAAAATCTGATAAAAAAAATCAAAAACAATATCAAAAAGAAATCTTAAATGATATTAAAAGCGATAAAAAACTAATGCCTCAAAGAGTTCAAGAAGTTAAAGATTGATATAATAATCAACCAAAAAAAGATAAAACTATTAAAAAAGAATTCAAAAGAAGAATGACTATGGCATCTCAACCAAAATGAGATTTCAATGGAGAAATTAAATTTGACTCAGTGTCATATACATATAGTAAAAACTCACCATTTGAATTTAGAGCATTAAACGGAACTGATTTAACAATACAAGAAGGAAAAATTACAGCTGTAATCGGAATGACTGGTAGTGGTAAATCAACTTTAATACAATTAACAAATGGTCTATTAACAACAGAGACAGGAAGAACTATTATTGGTAATTACCAAATTCCTGCTTCAACTAAAAAAATTAGACAAGTTAAAGAATTGAGAAGAGAAGTTGGGTTAGTATTCCAATTTCCTGAATATCAATTATTCCAAGATACAATTGAAAAAGATATATCATTTGGACCAATTAACTTAGGAGCAAACAAACAAGAAAGTTTTGACAAAGTTCCTGAATTGTTAAGAATGGTAGACTTACCAGAAGATTATGCAAAAAGAAGTCCATTTGACCTAAGTGGTGGTCAAAAAAGACGTGTTGCTATAGCGGGAATTGTTGCTATGGATGGAAACACACTTGTTCTTGACGAACCCACAGGAGGATTAGATCCTCAAGGTGAAGAAGACTTTATGAATTTATTCTACAAATTGAATAAAGAAAAAGGTAAAAGAATTATTATTGTAACTCACAATATGGATCATGTATTACAAATAGCTGATGAAGTTATTGTTATGCATAAAGGAAAGGTTATTTCAAAAGGTTCACCATTTGAAATATTCTCAAACAATGATTTATTACAAAAAATTGAAATTGAACCACCAAAATTATACAAACTTGCTCATAAATTAAAAGATGCAGGACTTGATATTACAGGTGTTGAATTCAGAACTGTAGAAGAACTTGCAAAAGCAATCAAATCTAAAAGAAAATAGAAAAGGAGAAATCTAATAATGAGAATGGTATTTGGTAGATATATGCCCCATAACTCAATGATTCATAAAATGGACCCTAGGTTAAAATTATTTATGATCATTGCATTAATTGTTGTTGTATTTTTCCCTATTGGTTATACAGGGTTTGTGTTGGTTGGATCTTTCATAGTGTTGATGTATGCTGTAAGTAAATTAAGTTTCAAAATGTTATTTAAATTATTTTTACCAATAATGATAATATTTGTCGTCTTGATACTTATTAATATATTTATATTAAAAGAAAACCTACAAGGTCTTTCTGAAGGTCTTCATGCAAATGTTGCAGGCTATGGTTATGTATATAAATGAAAAGCTTTATATTTTTCAGAAAAAGCTTTTTACTCAGCTTTATATATGACTATAAGAATCTTTTTAATGATTACATTAACTACAATACTTACAGGAACAACTCAACCTTTAGAGTTAACTTTAGCTATTGAAGATTTATTATGACCTTTAAAATTAATTGGAATACCTGTTTATATTTTCTCAACTATTATTTCAATTGCTTTAAGAATGATTCCTACTTTAATTGATGAAGCAGGAAGAATTATGAAAGCTCAATCATCAAGAGGAATTGACTTTAAAAATGGTAAATTGGTTGATAAAGCAAAATCAATGACATCATTAATTATTCCTTTATTAGTTTCTGCTTTCCAAAAAGCAGAAGACTTAGCTTATGCTATGGACTCAAGAGGATATGATCCTCATGCAAAAAGAACAAGATACAGACAAGTTAAATTCAGAATACTAGATGTTATTATCTTTATTTTGGGTATGGGTGTGTTTGCAACTTTAATTTGTTATATGAACATGCCTTCTTTTGCACAATTAGTACAAATTCCTAGAATTGATGACATTCTATTTTCTAAAATAACTAAACAATAGATATGTTTTATTATTTATTTACAATTCAATATGACGGAACTGATTTTTGTGGTTGGGCCAAACAAAATGGTCAATCAACTATACAAGGAGAAATAGAGGCATCTATTTCTAGGGTTGCCAGAAACTCTATATTTAGAGTTGTTGGGGCATCAAAAACAGATTCTGGAGTTCATGCTTTGGATCAAAAAGCATGAGTAGAGCTAAACTTTCAACCTAACGTTGAAGGTTTTTTAAAAGCATTGAATAGAAGTTTACCCTTAGGAATTCAAGTGACTAATGTAGAAGAGATAAATAAAGATTTTAGAGTAAGAAATTGTAAAGAAAAAACATATGAATACAAAATAAATGTAGGTTCAAACAATGTTTTTGAAAATAGATTTTATTTCTTACCCAAAAAAGAAATAAATCTTGAAAAAATGAAAGAAGCTCTAAATTTATTTGTTGGAGAACATGATTTTTTCAATTTTTCTGGATTAAAAAAAGAGGAAACAGAATCTATTGCAACAATACGAGAAATAAAATCAATTGATTCATTTTTACAAGATGATATATTTACAATTACTTTTAAAGGTAAGGGTTTTATAAGGTATCAAATAAGAATGATAGTTGGTGCTTGCTTGGCTTATGCAACTGGTAAAATAGATTTAAAAAAAATAAAAAATTTTTTAGAATTAAAACAAGAAAAAATGCCTTTTATAGCAAACCCAGAAGGTTTGTTGCTAAAAAAAATAAACTATTAAAGTAAAATTAGTGTATTATATAGTTATGTCGGTAAGATAGAACTTAATACACCAAATATAAGAAGTAGATAGTTTTTTATTAGTTTATCTTTTTTGAATAATATCAATTAGATCAAGAAGGAAAAGGTATTTAATAAATTTCATTTACGCTATAACCGACAGAAATGTGCTAAAGCACATTTTTTTTATTTTTATTTTCATCCTTTATTTAAAAGACTTTTATAAGTGTTATTATTTGTTATTTCACTTTTAAAGTGTTATTATATTTAGGCGATTTTAAATAAATATTAACCTTTAGTTAAAAGCTAAAGCAAAACAAAGTGTAAAAATTATCAACCAATAGGAGGAAAAATTCAATATGAAAGGAATTAGACTTTTACTTAAGAACGCTTTTAGATCAGCTGGTAAAAATAAATCTCAAATAATAGGTTTATCTTTATTGGTTATGTTTGTATCTTTAGTTATATCAGTTTTATCTGCAACAACAACAAGAGTTCAAGGAGCATATGAAAGTTTAATGACAACATCAAATTTAAGGGATTATGTAGTTGATGTTGATATGAATAATCAAGTTAAACAGCCAAAACCTTCTCAAAATAGAGATGAGGAAAATGGCGGGGAAACAGACCCAGAATCTGGTAGAGTTGATTGAGAGGATTTATCTGAATATATTTTAAGTAATGGTGAAATTACTGATGAGAAATTGTTATTGCAACAATATATTATTGCTCAAATGGGTCTTAAGTACAACTTTAGTTCATCTTTTACTGAAGCTAGATTAATATCTGGTTTAGAGGGTAAAAATGGGTCAATAAAAGTAAAGGCAATTTCTAAAATGAATTCAGAAAGTCAACAAAATGGTGTTGACAAATTAATTGTTTCTAAAGGAAGAACTTTCAAGCAAGGTAATTATAAAGAGGTTGTTATTGGAGAAAGTTTTGCTAAAGAAAATAAAATTAAAATTGGAGATATTGTTAGAATTAATGCTGATAAGTATGGTAAAGATGTACTTGTTAAAAATACAACAGGTAGTTCACAAGAAATTAAGGACTTAAATAATGCAATATCTACAAAAAGTGCTCAAGATGTACTTGCAATGGGGGCTTACCAAAATATGGTTTGATTCGAAGTTGTTGGGATTGGAACATCAGCCGACTTTACAACACCTTTATTAGACCAAACAACTGTAATGCCGAATGTTAAAAATGAAGTATTAATGTATATGGACCCAACTTGAATGGGTTATAACACTGCAAGTTATAATTTCAAAAACAAAAGAGATGAAAGTGTTTTAAAAACAAGATATCTTTCAACTTATGCTGTTCAAAACGCAAAAGTTGTTGTTTCTTCTGAGAATGACAGAGAATCATACTTCTCAATCAAAAGCAATGAAGGTAGATCTAAATCCGAAATTGACAAATTGAATTCAGAATACAAAGCATACATAAATGTAAAAAGAGATATTAGATATTTTTATGATAGAGATGATTCAACTTATAAATTTTCAACAAGAATAACAACTTTTAGTTCAATAATGAGTGGTTATAATGCTATGGCGACAGGTCTTATTATTGTTATTATTGTTATTGCAGGCTTTACAACAGTTTTAACAACTAAAAAACAAGTGGAATTACAAAGTAGGCAAATTGGTTGTTTGAAATCACTTGGTTATAAAAAACGTGAAGTTGTAAATAACTTCATTGCGATACCTTTAATTGTTTCTATAGCGGGAGCGTTAGCTGGTTATATACTTTCGATTTTCTTAGAAACAGTAATTGTTGGAATGTTCTCAAATTACTTCAACATAGCTTTCCTGGGATTTAAATTTAATATTGTTACTTTTAGTGCAAGTATTTTAGGATTATGATTAGCTTTAACTGTACTTGCTTATTCAATTGGTTATTGAAAAATAAGATTATCAGCTCTAACTTTATTAAAAGGTGGAGATGATAAGGTAATTAATAAATTTGCAATGAAGATTAAATCGTTGTCTGCTAAAAGACGTTTTAACCCAAGATTAAGAGTGGCTTTATTAACAACTTCTCTTGGAAAATTAGCCGGAGTTAGTGCAACAATGTTACTTAGTGCAACGCTTTTAACAACCACTGTGGTTGCTCCGAAAGTTATGTCAGACAACATGACAGCAACATTTAATGGTATGAATTATGAAAACATGGTTGAGTATACACAACCAATAGCAAATAATCCTTGGTCTTTCTACAAAACATACAACCCAAATGCTGAAAATAAAGGTTGAGGAGAGTATAAAGAAAAAATAAAAATAAGGAATGGTGGGAAAGACACCGGTCCATCTATTGGAAATGCTAGTGGTTGAACTGACGGTCGTACTGCTTACCCGTTAATCGAAGAAGCTGCTGGTAAAAAGGCTTCGGAAGCTATAGATTGAAATAAGGTTGTTAGTGAAATTGTTGGCGGAGATATTAGTCCGTATTATTATTCATATGATATAGCTGACAATGATAAGTTTTTTTGAACAGAGTTTTCATACTTGGATTGAAAAAATATGTCTACAAAATTATTGCTAAACCTTGATCAAGCATCGGTTTCAGGAATTGGATCTTCAACCGCTTTAACACAATTGCAAGGCCAATGACCTGATTATTCACAATTAACAGCTTCTGATTTACCAAATCTAGTAATGGTGGGTGATAATTTAGAACAACAACAACTTCTAAAATACACAAAAATCATGTTAAGAATTTACAACAAATATATTGGTGGTTTAAAACTAAGTTTTAATAATAATTCTTTACAAGACGGTGAGATAAATGCCAAAAAAGCAATAGGAAATCTTAATGAAGTATTTACAAAAAAACCTACAGATAAAAAGAAAGGTGTAAGTAATTATTGAATAAATGATAATAAAATAAAATCTTCAGAATATATGGAGATAAATATTGAAGACACAAGTTTCCGATGAAAAAACGAATCAGATTTATTAAATCCACAAGACTTAAATGATTCTTATCTAAACAAACTTGAAGCTGCTGACATTAAAAAACTAAATACAGCACTTACTTTATGATTTGGTGCTGTATTGGATGGAAGAATGGGTATGGCAATATTACAAACAACTTATACAAGAGCCTCTTATTTTGTTCAAGAAAAAATGAAACAAGCTTTAGAAAAAAATAAAAATTATAACATAGCCTTTAACCTAGTTCCTTATGATAATAAATTGGACGAACTTGGTACATCACTTAATGTTAATTTTAATACTTTAAATAATAAAAAAGAAAGTGCTAAAATATATGGTATTAATAGAGATTCATCTCTTGTTGATCTAAGAGATTCTAAAGGTAAAAATATTAAGGAAAATCTATTTTTAAACAAAGCTGAAAATGGGAAAGTGCCTCTTATAATAAATGAGAGTATGCAAAAAAAATTAGGAAAAGATATTGGTGCTACAGTTAGTTTTGAAGTGCTACAAGAATTACTATATAGTGATTCAAAAAAAGTGGAATATTACAATGTAAATAGTGATAACAATTCTACAATTAAATATGGTCACAATGTTGGAAACCCCACAAAAGAAGACAATTATATTGATTTTAAAGAAATGCGAACACAGTCTACATATGGTTACTATACAAATGACGGTCTTTATTCTAATAACTCAGCTGCAATATTTACATCAAACTTAGGTGGTGTTGGTTCTTCTCAAATTGCTGGATCTAATATATCTGCAAAGTATGCAGAAGATGCTACAAATACAGTTGATGTATACAACAAATACAAAAATGGAAATTTAGTAATTAATAAAGATGTGTTTTCTAAAGAATTTGAAATAGTAGGAGTTCAAGATGGTTATGGACAACCCCAAGGTTGAATAAATAACGAATCAGCAAATGAAATTTTGGGTTATGATAAAACTCAAAAATACAATTTTGAAAATTGATTTGCAAGAGAATATCCTGAAGGAAACCCAATATACAAAATGGAAATGTTTTCTGGTGAGAATGATGAAATTATACAAGGAACAAACCTTGAACAGTTCTTTACAGAAGTTTACAACGGTAAAAGAAGTTTTGAAGACTTCAAATCAAATGTTGAAAGAAGTAAGGAAAACTCGAGCTGAAGAAAAATGAACGAATTGTACAATAATTTATATCCAATATTTAATTATAAATACACTGGAGATAAAGTTATGCAAGATTTAGAGAGTGGAATGTCAATTGCGCAAAGATTTGCCGATTTTAGTTCTGTTGGTTTAAATGGAAACTACCATATGATAGAAACTGAATGTCCTCCTAAAGAGGAAAATGAAAACTCTGCTTATGAAGAAGTCGAAGATCAAAAATGTATGACAATAGATCCAAAAAACTTTAATGAAGGTTATGGTATTGGAGCTCTTTCTACAATGCTCCCAAAAGAACAAACCAGACAAATTTTAGGACAAATAACAACTTTAATAAACATGATTATGATTATGTTTATAGTAATTGCAGTTATTGTTTCAGCAACAATTATTCTTTTAACAACAAGCTTAATTATTTATGAAAACAAACAATTTATTGCAACAATGAAAACTTTAGGATATTCAAATCCTTATGTTGTAAAACAAATTCTAGGAATGTACATAATGCCTATATTAATTATGTATGTTATTGGATTTATAATAGGTTGAACTACATTTGTATTTATTGCTAATTACATGGCTATAAATACAGCTTGAGTATTACCTGTTCAATTTACAATATGATTACCATTTGCCGTATTTGGTGTTATTGCAGCAATTTATGGAGTAACATTTGGTATTGGATGATCAAACATTCAAAAAATTAACCCACTTGAAGCTTTAAAAGATAAATAGTTGGTTTTAAAAACATTCCTTAAAGGAGTGTTTTTTTGTGTTTAAAATCAAAAACTTGTAATTTATTTTAAAGTTTGTATAATCAATCAAAAGGATGTAATGAAATGTTAAAGATTAAAGCTGCTAGCAAAAAGATTTTAATAAGCGTTACAGTATTTTCTATAATACTTCATTTTTACTTGCTTACTGTTTCTAATTATGGCGTTTTTATAAGTGCAAAAATAAATGCTATTTTTGAACATTTAAACGTTTGACTTAATACTTTATTCATGTTTATTTTGTTATTGGTTACAATAATAGAATTTACTAAATTTGTTCATTACATTAAATTAAATTTAAATAATACTAAAAATCTAAAATGAATGATAAAAAAAGATCATTTATCTTTTGTGTGTAAATTAGCTTTATTAACTCTACCTTTTGTAGCTCTTTATCTTTATAATTTCTTCACAGCAGAAGGAAGAGAGTTAGAATATAACATTGTTGTTTTAGTTTTTGCTTCTTTTAGTGTTCTTTTAGCTATTGCTCTTATAACATTATTTTTCGTATATAAATTTATTATTAAAATAGAGTGAGTAGAAAATCCAGAATTAGAAGTAAATTTCTTAATGGAGCAAATTTACTTTAGTACTATATTTTTAAATGTTTCTAACTTTGATCAATCAGTTTGCATGAATGAACTTAATGATGAAATAGAAATATTTTTAACATCAAAAAATATTGAAAATGACATGAATTTCAATAAAAAAATATCTTCTTTCCTAAAAGAAACTAAAAAGGCAACAACTCCACCTCTAATTTAATTTATTTTTTATAAACTAGTTTTTTAGTTTAAATATCGAAATATAAAATTTTTATTGTACTCAAATAAGTTTTCACACAAACTTAGAGTAATTTTTATAACACAAAAAATAAATTAAATAGGAGAAATAGGAAAATGAAAAAATTATTGACACTTTTAGCAACTGCTACTTTAGTTGCTTCACCTGCAGCTGTTGTTGTAGCTTGTGGGGATAAAGGAGGAAGCGAAAACGGGGGAGAAAATCTGCCAAATGCTAACTTCAAACTTGAAAAAAACAACATTGAAATTGATACAAAAAATCCTGGATCAATTAAAATATCAAACTGAGAAATATTAAATACAAAATCTAAACCAAGTAAATTTACTTACGACACAGACGGTATTGTACAAGCTACAATCGGTTTAAATGGAGAAATCACAATAAGTCCATTAGCAAATGCTAAGCCATCAACTGTAAAAGTTACTGTTGAGTCTGGCATCGGATACAAAGAAGTTATAACTGTAACTATAAAAGAAATTCAGCAAGAAGATTCTTTCAAATTAGATAAAACTTCAATTGAAATGGAAACTTCTAAATTCAACTACATAACAGTTACAAATTGAGACTCATTGAGTGAAGATAAAAAACCTTCAAGTCTTACTTTTAACAACCAAGGATATGCAGAAGCTGAAATTGATTCAGCAAATCATAGAATTAAAATTACTGCAAATAATAAAGAAATAGAAAATCTTGTTTTAACAGTTAAGTCTGAAAACGGACAAACTGTGGATGTAAATATCAAAATTACTTTAAGTGTTTTTGATTTAGCTCAAGATAACTTAGTGCTTAATGTAATGGCGGGTAATATGACTGATGGTTATATTGACCCAAATATTGCTATAGGGGACGATGGTTTCCAAATAACAGAAGAATCAGTAATTAATGGTTTTAGTGAAATGAATGGTGTTAAATTAAATGCTGAAGATTTAAAAATTGAAGAAATTGATTCTGGTAACAATGGTATTGGAGCTCTTTACCAAATATCTGCATCAGAAAACAGTAAAACAGTTAAAGGTTCTAACTTGGTTACATTAAATCAAGGTATAGATCCTAGCGATTATTTTGTTAATAGAGATCTTGGAGAAATCAGATTATTTAAAGGTGCATTTAATAGTTTACAAGATGTACTTAATAAAAAAGATGACTCAATGTCTCTTGCTGCTATAATATTTGAGCAAATTGGTGCTAAAAATAAACAACTAGAATACATTAAAAATAACTTAGTTAAAAATTTAGGTGCTGGTGGAAAAGAAATAATGTCAAAATCAACAGTTTCAGCAACTACATTTAAAATAAATGGTATGCCAGAACTTGGTGGAATATTCAAACCAAATGTGAAAGTTGAATTTACACAAAAAATAGTTCAAGAAGATAGAATAACATTATTTGAAGCTTTACCATCAAATGGAAAAGTTGAAATTGATGTACATAACTTTGATGATAAAACTAAGGTTGGTCAAATTAAAGCGAAAACTGAAGTTTATAACCAATTAACACAAGAATTTAAAAATAAAGTATCTCTATCTCATTTTATAGAGTTTACAAATATTATTTTCAATACAAAAGATGCTAATCAAAAACCAATTGATTTTAAATTTGATGTTTTACCTGGATCAGATATATTATATGGTCATGATGGAGCTGCATTCCAAGGATATATATGTGCAAAAGGAATGGTTGCTATAGGAACTGGATCAGGAGATCTTTCTAAATATGAAGAAAACAAAAAACTTGAAGAAAAATACTCATCAGGAATGGGTTATTTCACAATAGGTGGTTCAACTTCAGGTAACTTTTACCAAGGTCACGACATTATTCAAGTAAAACAAAAAGTAAATGGTATAGAAAACAATCTTGCTATTGAAAACAATAAAGAAACAAGTTTACAATTTACTTTATCTGATAAAGTTGCTGGTTCAAATTACAATGTAACTGCAGAAGCTATAGGTAACAAAGTAACTAAAACAGAAGTTGTTGAAAATGGTGATGGTACATACACTTTAAAAATGACTCCTTCATTTAAAGGTGGGATTATACCTAAAACTACAGACACAATTGCAATAAAAGTGAATGGATTTACTACAATGAAACTTGAAATAAAACAAGCTTAAAAGTAAATGAAAAACCAAAAGCCATTTTTTAAAAATGCATTTAAAAACTTATTAAGAAATAAAATACAATTAATCACTATAATTGTTCTAGTGTTTTTAACTTCTTTTGTTTTTACACTTTCCTATTCTTCAACAAGTAGAATAGAAAAGTCGTATGAAAATTTTATTTCTGAAAAAAATAGTAACATCCATGATTTCATAATTGATTTATCAAAATCCTCATATGTCAAAGACTTTGAAAAAGATTTATTTAGTAAAAATATATCTGATTCTGATGTTAGAGACAATATGGTAATAACATATTTACAAAATAAATTATTTGATACAGATTTAGCATTTGATTTTGATAGAGTAGAATCTCGTATATCAAATTTATCAAGTGAAAAAACTTTAAAAGTTTTTGCTTTAAATCCAGATCAAAAAGTAGATAAATTTGTTGTTAATAAAGGTATGAGTATCGAATTATGAAAACAATACACACAAGCCACAAACATAAATACAAAAAAATGAGTTTATGTTAATGAAGAATTTGCAAAAGCTAATAATATTAAAATAAATGATATCATTAGGATTAAAGATGATGAATATGGTGGTTCAATTCGTGTTGAAGATAGTGAGACTAAAAAAGTCGACCTATCATTATATAAAAATATAGATATAAACTCATGAATTGGAAATACAAAATATTCTTCAAAACAATGATTTCAAGTTGTTGGTTTTGGTTCAACTGCTGATTTTTCAACTCCAGTAATTGATGAAACAAAACCACTACCAAATACAAAACAAGAAGGATTAATTTACATTGATCCTTCTAACCTTGGTCTTAAAAATGTTTATTATGAAAGTATTTATCCAGAAAATATTTTCAAAATAGATAATCCAGAGACGCAAAAGATTTGATATACAGACAGTGAACTTAAAAATAATGAAGTAATATCTTCAACATCTAGTCTTGATAAGGAAGTTTCATTTGTTGCCAAGTTTAAATCTAGACAAAATATCAAAAACTCTACAGAAATGATAAATGAATATTTAACTAATTTAGAAAAAGCTGGAGAGATTTCCCTATATGCAGGTTATGAAAATACTTTGAATAAAAGTGTTCCTATTGCCTTGCAAAGAGGGGATGCAAGATATCCTTTTTATGCAAGAACAACTATGCTTGGTTCAACAATAAAAGGTTATAAATTATTTAGTTATATAGTTATGTTGGTTACAATAATTATTGGTATTGTAATGTTAGTTATAATGCTAAATAACCAAATTAAAAAATCATTTGGTCAATCAGGAGTTTTATTATCTCTTGGATATAAAAAATCTCAGTTAATATGATCAAATGGTTTATATCCATTGTTTATATCTGTAATTGGTGGTTTTGCTGGTTACATTTTAGGAATGGTTATGCAAGAAATGGTAATTTCAATTTTCTCAAACTTTTTCTCTTTTAAATTGAAAGCTTTTGAGATATCTTGAGAATCAATGTTAATTACAATATTTGGTATGTTTATTCTTTTAGAAATAATTACATTGATAACATACTTCTATATGTTTAATAAATTCACACCGTTACAAATGATCAACTTCGAAAGTAGAAGTTCTACAAACAAGTTCAAATTAGCTGTTAAAAGCATTTTAGCTAGAAGTAAAAAATTTAATAATCGTTTCAGAGGGGCTATATTATCTGGTTCTATCTTAAAACTGGTTTCTGTTTTCTCTGTAATGCTTGTTTCTTCAACACTTATTTCAATAGGTGCTATAATGCCTAGTGTTCTTGCAGATAATAAAAAATCTACATATATCAAAGAAGGTTATAACAATCAAATAGAATATCAAAGTCCAATTTACAATTCACCAACAAGTTTTTATAAAACTTATAATCCTTATAGTGACGTAGATAAATTGGATATAAATGATTCTGCTACAAATATTTGAAACATGTATTTACAAAACAATGTTTCTCAAAAAATATATAATCCTTCTACTGATGTTGGTGCTTTAAATGATATGACATACAAATCAATAGATATGAATTATCTTAAAAATAAAGATTTATATTTAGATTTAGGTGAAATTAATGATATACCAACAAAAAATAATTACTATAAAACAGTGATTTTTAATTTATGACCTGATTTAAAAAACTATGGTCTAGATAAATATTGAAATAAACAACAAATGCTTAGTGTAATTTCTAGTAATTCTAAATCAAACGAATATATAGATGAGTTAGAAAAATTAAGACAATTTTACTTAAAATACAGAGATAGTGTCGGTATCCAAGATGCCATAGCTAGAGAAGGTTACTACTTACCTAACAATAAAAACACTTTGAGTATTACTGGTGGTTCTGTTAAGGATGGAAAACCAATGATATCTCATGAAGATTTTAGAAAAGTTTTTGTTCCGGGTTCTGGTTATAGTCCTCCTACAGTTAGAATTGCTAACTCTGGGAAAATAAATGGTGATGAACCAATGGAAAAATCTTTATATGAATATAGAGATGAAAACGAAGATTGAACTCAATCAAGAGTTACTGTCATGGTTCCTATTTATAACTGAATTATGGCATTTATGTTCAATAACCTTCAACAAGCCTTTTTACAAGGAATTTATAGTCAATCTCCTTCTATGATAAAAACAATTATAGAAAGAGAATATCAAAAAGAAGATGGTAATTTTAATACTACTTTTGGCTTAATTCCATATAATAAAGAAAAAGAAGATATTGGAATTTTCTTAAATGCATACACAAATGATCAAAGTCTAAAAATTTATGGAATAAAAGAAGATAACAAAACACAAATTGTTAAAGATTCTAAAGGGAAAGATCTTAAAAATAATTTATTTGAATCAGAAAATTTAATTTTAATAAATCAATCTCTTGCAAAAAGATTAAATCTAAAACCTGGAGATAAAGTTAATATGACACACATAATTAACGAACTTTCTTATGGAAATGAACCTTTAAATATTAAAACTTGAGATACTAATGGGCTAAGTGCTAAAAATGAAAAAGATGACTACACTAGTGCATCAAACTTCTATTCATCTTCAATGATGAAAGATAATGGAAATGGTTGAAAAAACTCAAAAATAAATCCAAACGAAGATAATAGAGTTTATAAATCAAAAATTGATATAACTAGTTCTAGTTTGGTTGGTGCAACAGAAATGTCAAAAGCCATCGCAAAAGGTGATGTAGCTACAACTAATTCAACTGTAGATTTTGAATATACAGTTGCAGGAGTGGTAAATCAATATGGTGATAATAAAGCTTGAATAAATAATGATTTAGCAGAAGAGATTTCTAAATATAATGAATCTAAAGAACTTTTATTTAGATTATTTATGAAAGAATGATCAAATCCTAATTCATCAGAAAAAGAAATTCAAAAACTAAAAAGTTACTTAAATAATTTAAACAGTAAATCAAGTTTAAGTAATAAAGAATTATTTGCTAATTTTGAAAATTGAACAAAAGAAGAAGGAAATGAAATATACATGACCTTATTTGAGTCTGAATATCCTTTATTCAATTATAAAAGCTCGTTTGATGAATCGTTTACAGATATTTCAAAAGGGGTTTCAACAAACCAAAAATATGGAGATTATTCTATGATTGGTTTAAACGGAGGAAGTGACACAACAACTTCATATCCTGGATATTCAAATAGCTCTATTAACAAAGCAATGCAAATTGAAGAAGCTTTAAAAGTTATGACAAGAATCAACACAACTGCCAACTTGATAATATACTTTGTAGTTTTTGTAACCATTTTCTTAAGTGCAATAATTATATTATTAACAATTAACTTGGTTATATCAGAAAATGCAAAAATAATTGCAGTAATGAAGATACTTGGTTACAAAGAATCATATATAAGTAAATTATTTATAGGTATATATGTTCCTGTAGCAATAATAAGTTCTATAATTGGTGTTGCATTAGCTTGAGCAATAATTATGCTTGGAATACACTTAGCAACTCCAATAATGGTATTACCATTAGTGTTTAAAATTTGATATATAGTTCCTGGTATTTTAGGAACTTGACTGTTATATACAGTAAGTAATACATTAAGTTGAATATCACTTAAAAAAGTTAGTATGCTACTAGCTGTTCAAGGAGGATAGAAAAATGAATAAATTATATAAAAAAATGTTAGCTAGTTTTTCTATGTTCGCAATAATACCAACAGCAACTTTATCTGTTGTTTCTTGTGGTGGAAATTATTGAGATAATATTTGAAGACCAGAACCTATAATGCCGGTCATTAAAGAGGGTTTTGAGAATGTAAACTTGGACAACATAGATACTGAAAAAATATTTTATACTGATGAGTTACTAAACCAAATATTATCAAGTTTAAAAAACTCTGGTTATGAAAGAGATGATTTAAATATTCAACTTTTTAAAAATGGAATTGAATATGACTTAAAAACTACAGATATATTTAGAAATGCTAATTATAAATTTGTAATAACAAATAAAAATAATGAAAAAGATAAAATAACAGCATCAATAAAAATAACAAACTCACTTTATTTACAAGATGTTTTCAAAGTAACCAATATAGGAAACGTTTATGATCATAGACCAAGAACAATTATGATGGGTCTAATGTTTTATAATATGGACATGATTCCTCAGTTATCAAGGGTTGGTAACGAACTTACAAAAGCTGAAAACTATATATACAACCAAGATTTAAATGGAGTAACTATAAAAATTAATGACAAAATACCAGATGAAAGACCAACAGGTTATTATGGTTCTTTGGATGTTAGTTATAACATTGAAAAGTTTACTCCTTCTAATAATGATGAGTATCCAATGACAATTCAACAAATGGTAAAAGCATCAAACGGATTGGATAAGCCAAAAACTGAGTTAGGGACTCTTAGTGGTAAAGACCAATATACTGTTTTAATGCAATTTATCATTGAAAATCTTACAAACTCTATATATTGAGCATTGTTTGTAAATGATCTTGATTTAGATAATTTTAAAGCAATACCAATTGATGGACAAGTAAATAAATATAAAATGATGTTTAGTTTAAAACCTTATGGTGAGAGTAATGAAATACCGGACTTACCAACGGACCAAAATGGTGAATACGATAAAAAAGCCCATTATTTAAAAGATGAAAATGGGATTGAATTAACTTTTAGTTATTTCGGATAAGCCATTTATTTAAAAAAATTAAAATAACCTAAATTTAAAAACTTTTTCGGTGATTAAATTTAGGTTTTTTATATTTTGTACTAATTTTATTTATCAGTTTTAAGAAATAATGTATAATATATTTGCTTACTCATGAGCCCCGGAAGGTAAGGAGAACAAGCACATGAAACAAACTACACTAATTAAAACGGCAGATATTGCTAAAAAATGATACGTAGTTGACGCTACTGGAGCAACTTTAGGTAGATTATCTACTCAAATTGCTATGGTACTAAGAGGAAAAAATAAACCAACATTTACACCTCATATTAATAATGGAGATCACGTAATCGTAATTAATGCAGAAAAAGTAATTTTATCAGGAAAAAAAGAAAATGATAAAAACTACTACCACCACTCAATGCACCCAGGGGGATTAAAATCAAGAAACGTTGCAACACAACGTAAATTATTCCCTGAAAGAATCATTGAAAGAGCAGTAAGATTAATGTTACCAAAAAACGTTCAAGGGGGAAATCAATACCGTGCATTACACGTATATGCAGGTAATGAACATCCACACCAAGCACAAAATCCAGAAGTATTAGTAATTCAAACAAAAAAAGGAGATAACAAATAATGGCAGCAAAAAAAGACGTTGTTATGTATAGAGGAACAGGAAGAAGAAAATCTTCAGTTGCTCAAGTTATATTAACTCCTGGTCAAGGTGGAATTATTGTTAATGGAAAACCAGCTTTAGAGTTTTTCCCATATGCTACTTTAGTACAAGATATGGAACAACCTTTAGAAGCTACTGGAACAAAATCAGATTTTTCAATTAAAATCACTGTTAAAGGTGGAGGATTTACTGGACAAGCTGGAGCAGCTCGTTTAGGAATCGCAAGAGCATTATTAGAAGCTTCAAAAGATTACAAACCAGAATTAAGAGGACACGGTTTATTAACACGTGATGCTCGTGTTAAAGAACGTAAAAAATACGGACTTTATGGAGCACGTAGAGCACCACAATTCTCAAAACGTTAATTTACAATATCGTATGTACATATGAATACCCACTTGTGGGTATTTTTTTATGCAAATTTTTTGCAATTTAATAAAAACTATATTTTAAAGTAGATTAATTACTGAATTAGTATTAATATAAATATGTAGGAGCGATAAAAATATGATAAATGATAAAAAAATAGTATTAGTTGGTTGTGGAGCTGTAGGAACAAGTTTTGTTTACTCAGCTGTTAACCAAGGAATTGCAAAAGAATATGTATTAATCGACGTATTCAAAGATGCAGCAGAAGGAAACCAAATGGATATAGCTGACGCACAAGCTATCTTACCAGAACCTTTTACATCAATTAAAGCAGGAGATTACTCAGATTGTAAAGATGCTGACTTGATCGTAATTACTGCAGGAAGACCACAAAAACCTGGTGAAACTAGATTAGAAATGGTTGCAGACAATGCAAAAATCATGAAAGATATTGCAACACAAATTAAAAACTCAGGATTTAATGGAATAACTGTTATTGCATCAAACCCAGTTGACGTTTTAACTTATGTTTACAAATCAGTTACAGGATACGATAGTTCAAAAGTTATTTCTTCAGGAACAACTTTAGACTCATCAAGACTAAGAAGATTATTAGCTGACAAAGTAGGGGCAATGCCACACGAAGTTGAAGCTTACTTATTAGGAGAACACGGAGATTCATCAGTTGCTGCTTGAAGCTTAGGAACTGTTAATGGAAAATCTGTTCAAGACTTCTTAAATGAAGGTGTAATTACTGAAAAAGATTTACAAGAAGTTAAAGACGAAGCTACTCACATGGCTTACAAAATTATTGAGAAAAAAAGAGCAACATTCTACGGAATCGGTGCTTGTTTAGCAAGAATTGTTAAAGCAATCTTAACAGATGAAAAAGTAATGTTAATGGTTGGTGCTCACTTAAATGGTGAATACGGAAACTCAGATATCTACACAAGTGTTCCATGTATTATTGGAAAAAACGGGATTGAAGAAATCATTAAATGAGATATTTCATCAGAAGAACAAGAATTATTTAACAAATCATGTGAACAATTAAAAGAAGTATTTAACACTGCAAAAGAAGCAATTAAATAGTTTAAAAAAAAGTCTTATTAAAGACTTTTTTTATTTATTAAATTTTATAAGTCCTTTGAAAATTAACTCTTCATCAAAAATGAAACCATCATTTTTTATATCTTCTTTAAAATCAATTGAGTTACCACCAGTAAATACAGCTGAATCAAATCCTAATTTTCTAATCATTGAACTTAGCATTGTATAGTGTGCATTAAAAGAACCTATGTTTATTGCATCAACTGTATTTGTTCCATATTTCTTATCTGATTTTTCATAGCTGTTATTTTGTAAAAGAACAGCACTTGATATTAAACAATTAAGTGCATTTTTTAATCCAGGACAAATAATTGCTCCTTTAAATTCTCTATTTTCAATTATAGCTATTGTTGATGCAGTTCCCATAGAAACTATTGCTCCATTTTCTATGTCATAGTTATCTCTAACTCCATAATAATTAGATATAAAGTCAGCTCCAAGTTTATTTATGTCATCAACTTTGAAAAGATCTTTCTCTATGTTGAAATCACTTCTTAAATTAGTGATTTCAACATTCATATTACTTGCAAAAGCTCTCATAATATCATTTCATTCAGGAACAACTGACACATAACTTATTTTATCAAAATCAATTTTATTATCTTTAAAGTGCTTACTCAACACAGTACTTCTTCTTCATTGGTTATCTTTTGTTTCTGGTCTTATTATTTTTGTTAATGTATTATCTTCTTTGCTTCAGATACGAAAATCTGCTGTAGTATTTCCTATATCAACTAAAAGTATCTTCATATTTTTATACCTCATTTAAACTTATTTTATTACATAAAATATTATAAAATAAAAAAATTTCACTAAATTGGTTATAAAATTATAAAGATATTAAGAAAGGTTTAATATGAAAAGAGCTATTTATCCAGGGAGTTTTGATCCCTTTCATGATGGTCATTTGAATATTTTAACAAAGGCATCAAAACTATTTGATGAAGTAATAGTTACTGTTACTAAAAATATTTCAAAAGATAGTAATCCAGACTTATCAAAAAGAGTTGAAAAAATAAAATCAATGACAAAACACTTGGATAATGTGGTGGTTGAGATTAATGAAAATCAACTAACTGCAGAGTTCGCAAGAAGTAAAAATGTTGGCTACATAGTTAGAGGTATTAGGGACGCTCAAACTTTAGAATATGAAATTGAATTATATGATGGAAATAAAAGTATTTATAAAGAATTAGAAACAGTTTTATTTTTATCAGATAATGAAAAAAGAAAAGTATCATCTAGTTTATTAAAAGAAATAGAACAATATAAAAGTGAGGAATAGAATATGTGAGCAATAAAAGAAATAGAAAATAAAATTAAATCAATTGATAAAAAACAAACAGTTGTTTTTCCAGAAGGTACACAAGAAAAAATTCAACAAAATGCTGAATTTTTAGTGGAAAATGAATTAGCAATACCTGTATTATTGTTTAATACAAAAAGTGAAGTACCAAGTAACTTAAATGAAAAAATTAAAACAGTTGTACTTGATGAATATAACAAAGATGAAATGATTAAAACTTTCTTAGAAGTAAGAAAGGGTAAAGCTGATGAAGAAACAGCAATTAAATTATTAAACCAAAGAACATATTTTGGTGTAATGATGATGAAACTAAACTTAGCAGATGCAATGATTTGTGGTTTAGAATATACAACAGCAGATACTTTAAGACCTGCTTTACAAGTTATTAAAACAAGTCCTAATTATTCAATAGCTTCATCAGTGTTTTTAATGTCTAAAGAAAATGAAAGTTATTTATTCACTGATTGTGCATTAAACGTAGATCCAAATTCTCAACAATTGGCAGATATAGCTTCAATGGCAGCTGATTTTGCAAAACGATTAAATGAAGAAGATGTTCAAGTTGCTATGTTAAGTTATTCAACAAATGGTTCAGGAATGGGGCCAACTGTTGATAAAGTAAAAGGTGCAATGGATTTATTAAAAGATAAATCAACAAATGGAATATTATTTGATGGAGAAATGCAATTTGACTCAGCTTTTGATAAAAGTGTTAGAGATAAAAAATATTCAAACACAAAAATCACAAAAGAACATCCAGATGTTTATGTTTTCCCAGATTTAAATGCTGGAAATATTGGTTACAAAATCGCGCAAAGATTTGGTAACTTCCAAGCAGCAGGACCATTTATTTTAGGCTTAAACAAACCGGTAAATGATTTATCAAGAGGTGCAACTTTAGAAGATATTAAACAAACTTCAATAGTTACTGTTTATACTTCAATGTTCAATGGAGGAAATGAATAATGATTTTAGTAGTAAATGCAGGAAGTAGTTCAATAAAATTTAAATTATTTGATATAAGTGATTCAAAAAATCCAATATCATTAGTTGATGGATTGGCTGAAAGAATTTCAGTTGATGGTAGATTAACTATTGAAATAGATGATCAAAAACATGTCTTTGAAGATAAAATGGATGATCATTTAGATGCTGTTAAATTAATATTGGCAAAATTCACTGACTTAAAAGTTATTGAAAAACCAGAAGATATTAAAGGTATTGGATTTAGAATAGTTCATGGTGGAGATAAAATAGTTGAAACTGTTGAATTAACGGATGAAATCAAAAAAACTGTTGAAGACAATATAAGACTTGCTCCTTTACATAATCCAGGAGCATTAACTTCAATAAATGCTTTCCAAGAAAGTTTACCACACGCTAAATTAGTTGGTTGTTTTGATACATCATATCACCAAACAATGCCAGAAATTAGTTATATGTATACAGTTCCATATGAATGATATACAGATTTAAAAGTTAGAAAATACGGATTTCACGGAATCAGTTATGAATATATAGCTTTTAAATCACAAGAAATTTTTAATAAAAAACAAGAAGATTTAAACTTAATAGTTTGTCACTTAGGAAATGGTGCAAGTATTTGTGCCATTAAAAATGGTAAATCATATAATACTACAATGGGGTTAACTCCTCTTGCTGGATTAATGATGGGTACAAGAAGTGGAGATATCGATCCTTCAATTATTCAATATGTTGCAAAAGAAACAGGTAAAGATGTATTTGAAGTAACAGATATTTTAAATAAACAATCAGGTTTACAAGGTGTAAGTAAAATAAGCAGTGATATGAGAGATGTTATTGCAGCTGCTGCTAATAACAATGCTCAAGCATCATTGGCCTTAGAATTATATACACAAACAGTTGCTGATTTTATAGTTAAATTTGCAAATCAAATAAATGACAACATTGATGGAGTAATATTTACTGCGGGTATTGGTGAAAATGCGTCAATAGTAAGAGAAAAAGTTATTCAAAAATGTGGTCTATTAGGGCTTTCAATCGATTCTAGTTTAAATGATGAAAAATATGGAGATTATCTAAACATTTCATCAAAAGATTCAAAAATTCCAGTTTTAAAAGTTAGAACAAATGAAGAATTAATGATTTGTAATCAAACATTGAAGTTTTTATAGAAAATTTAGGTAAAACCAGACTCATAGTTTGGTTTTTTCTTTTATATTAGATATAATTTTTACAATGAAGTGCAGGGTGATAAGAAATGAAATTAAATAAAGACTTTGAATTTTCTTTAAAAGTAATGGTTTTAATTATTTTAATTGCCTTTTTAGCATTCGATTTTGCCTTGCAAATATACGCTCCTAAGAAAAACTTGGAAGGTATACCTGCAATGGAAAGATTAAATATATACTATGCTTTCTTTACTACCCAATCTAACTATGCAGTAGTTATTTACTTAATAGTTGCTCTATTTATGAGAAGAATTTATAACACTAAACCAGTGTTTGGTATTGAATTGGCCATGACAGTTTATATTACTGTTACAATGATGGTTTTCTGATTTGGTCTTTTGGCTTCACCAGATGAAATAAATGCATATTATCCATCTAACTGAGTCTCTACTGTTGTTTTACATATGTGTATACCAAGTATTATGATTGGTTATTTCCTTCTTTCTTGTGGTGATCATTATCACGCACCAAGAAGATACTCAAAATTCTCATTGCCATTAACTTGTGGATACCCAGCTGGATATTTAATATTTGCAATGATTAGGGGAGAAATAAGATTTAAATACTTTTCACCAGAGTTTTTTAATAAAATATATAGTAATAGTCCTGAATCTGAATGATTCTGAAAAAATATATGAAGTTTAGATAATGGTGTTATAGATCAAACAAAATATTACACTCAACAAATGTGATATCCTTATTGATTTTTAAACATTCATCAATTCGATCTTGGATATGGAAGCGATAATAACTATACTAGTGTAAGTCGCAGCATGGGGCCTGAATGATTACTAATAAGTATTTTCATACTATCTTGTTTAGCAATTACATTCCTTGTAGTTAATTTACAATACTTTTATTTAAATTGAAATAATGGTAAATTTTACAGATGACATGATATCGAAGGTAAACTTATTACAAAAGAAGAACATGACTATCGTAAACAAAAAGCTAAATTGAAAAAAATTACTTTTAAAAACGAACAAAAGATGGAAGTTTTACACAAAAAAGTTGAATTTAAAATATTCTTAAAAAGTATTAAATCTTTAGAAAGATCTGAAAGAATTTCTAAGAGAAAAAAATATATCAAGGCTAGAATTCTTGAAGAGAAACTTAAAAAAGCAGCGGTAAAACAAGAAAAAGTTATTTATAAGTCTAATAAAGAAAAAATCAAAAGATTTATATTATCTCTTAACTATAAAGACAGACCGTTTGTTAGAGATAACATTAGAGAAGCTGAAAGATATAAGAAACTTGTTAAAAAAGGTGTTCTTATCTTTAATCCTAAATATACAAATTAAAAATAAAGTAGCAATACTTATTTTTTTTATTTAAGGTGTTAAAATATATATAACAAAGGGCTAAAAAGTATTATTTTATTAATCTGATAACCAATAAAGGTAGGAATTTGCCTTTATTTTTTATATAATAATAGGTGGTATATATCTAAAAGGGGCGATAGGATTATGGTACATTTAAGGGCTAGAAATTTACCATCAAAAGGAATTTTAAAAGAGTGATTATTCTCTGGAGAAGAAATTACCTTCGGACAGGATTTTGCTCTTATAGAACTTGATGATGGAACCAAAGTAAATATAAAATCTAACTACAATGGTGTTGTTACCAAAACTATTCATTTAAACAGTGCTGTTAAAAATGGAAGTATTTTAGCAAACATAGCTGTTGGAGATAAAGAGATTCAAAAATTTAAAAGTAGACATTACAAAAAAGGTGATGTCCAACATATACCTGAAGAAGAAGTATTTATAGGTGATGGAGAACATGAACCTAATTTAAAACCTGTCGAAACTGATGCTGATTTATTTTCTGGTGCTGTAATGTATGACAGATATAATCAAGCAATAACTCCTTTTTCTACTGGAAGAGACGATATAATGGATTCTCCAGAGAAAGTCAAAAAATTAGAAGAGAGGGATAATGATATGAGTCAAGCAAATGAACAACCCAAAGACAGATTTGCTCAGATGAGAGCAAATATTAGAGACTCAATTAAGAATGCCCCTCAAAATAAAATAATGGGTGACTTAACAAAAGAAGAGTTACTTAAAATGACAAATGAAGATGTTAAAGCAGAAGATGGAGGTAATCTATTTTCTACAAATAACACAGCTGGTGTAAGTAAGTTTAGACAACTTGTTCAAGCAAGAAAAGAAAAACTTTTAGAAGAAAATGACTTTAAAGAAGTACAGGAAGCTGATGAAGAAATTAATGCAATGTCAAAAACTGACGAAAAAGGTCGTCCTTTAATTATGAGAAACATAATTCAAGCAAGAATTGAGAAGTTAAATAAAGCCGGTGGAGATCCAAGTGTTCTTGAAAGAGATATTGTAGCTACAAAAGACAATGCAATTCTTGATAGCCAGAGACCTAAAGAAGTTGTTGATCCAATTCAAAAAGCACAAGAGGTTGAAAGAATGAAACAAAAAAATCTTGAAGTAAAATCAGATGATACATTTATGAGACAAGGGGCCAGTGAAGATGGTCAATTTGGTGTTTCATATGGTTCTTATGTAGATGATGAAGAAGCAACAACAATTGATGCAAATGATTTAAACCCATATGGTGGTGTTGTTATGCCTAAAAAGAAACCAAAAGAACTTATGGAAGAAATTGGTCATAAATCAAGTAAAACTTATGCTGAATCAAAACTTTCAAATCTATATGACACTTCAAGAAGATGAGATATCATGAAAAGTAGAGATGAAAGAAGTGTTATAAACCAAAGAAGAGAAGCTGTTGAAAGAGGATTGAAACAAGAAAATCTTCAATACAGTAAAAAAGTTAAAGAAATTGGTATACCAAAAGAATTTTTAAGAGAAGTTCCTCAACAAGATCCTTCAACAGGGGCTATGGTGTTTATGCCTTACAACGAAACTCCAAAAGGTAAACAAGAATTTGAAAACTGATTAAGAGCTACAAACTTATATACTGCTTATAAAGATGAAGCAGAGTATATTGAAAGAACAACAGAACTTGGTATGAGCGCTCCCGCAGATGAATTAGAAGAAATTGCTCACGATTCATTATTGGTTAAAACTCCAAAAGTTGTTCAAAAAGAAATTAAAACTGAAATTAGTAAAAAAGATAGTGAACTTGCAAAAGCATCAGATAAAAAAACTGCTGATGAAACTGTGGATTTCTTAAAAGATCAAATAAAAGAATTACAAAAAACTTTAAAAGAGCAAAACCAATTAAACGCTGCAACTTCTAAGTTAAATCAACAATCTAACTTCAACGCTGGAACTGATACATTTGGACAAATGATGCAATACATGTTAATGCAAAACATGATGCAAAGTATGAATCAAAAGAAAGAACCAAACAAAGAAGTTAATGCAAACGATTTAAAATCAATTATCAAAGAAGAAATTAATGCATTTGCAAACGAATTAAAAGAAAAACAACGTCAAGAAGAAGAAAGAGCTAGATTAGAGCAAGAAATTATTGAAAGAGTTGAAAAAGATATAAGAGAAAAACTTGAATTAGAAAGATTAGAAAGAGAAAAAGAAAACATCAAAGATGTTAACTTTGAACAAGATAAACCAGATAATTCAGTTGGATACTTACAATTCGAATCTAATGATGTACATAAAGTTATTGAAAGAGAAAAAATTAATGAAAACAGAAATCCAGCTGTTAAATCAATGATTTTAAGTCAAAACTTTGTACCTCCTTTAACTATTTCTACTGAAATTGATATGAGTTCAATTTTAAAATTAAAACACATGTTAAAACAAACACAAAGTCATATTAAATTTACAACTATATCATTTATAGCAAAATCTATTTCTATAGCTTTAGAGGATTATCCTAAATTAAATTCAAGTTATGATGCAGAAACAAATGAAGTGGTTATTAAAAAATACCACAATATTGGTTTAGCAACTGAAACAAGCGAAGGTTTAATTATACCTGTACTAAAATTTGTAGAAAAGTTATCAATTAAAGAGGTTGCAATAGATATAAAAGAAGTAACTACAAGACTTAGATCTGGAGAACTTTATGATTATGAATCAGAGGGAAGCACTATAACAATTGCTAACTATGGTAATATAGGAGCAATTCAAGCAACTCCAACAATTTTCTATCCAAACGCAGCTGTAATTGGAGTTGGTAAGATTGTTAAAAAGCCAGTGGTTGTGGATAATGAAAAACTTGCAATAAAAGCAATTATGAATATGAGTTTAACAGTTGATCAAAGAACAATAGATGCAGCAGAAGCAGGACAATTCCTTGCAAGGGTTAAATCTATTCTTGAAAAACCTGAAATTCTTACAGTGTCTTAAAATACAACATTTAGTTGTATTTTTTTTGTTGTTTTTTGCCACTTAAAATATTTTTTTAGTATAATAAGTAGGTGAAACATTATATGGCGTGTATGGCGAAGTGGTTAACGCACCGGATTGTGGTTCCGGCACTCGGGGGTTCAATTCCCCTTACACGCCCCATTTAAGAAACTTAATCTTCTTTTAAAAAAGAAGATTTTTTTTATCTAAAAGTCGATTACATATTTGAGGTGATTTATATTTTAGATATTAGTTTAAAAGACGAGATAAAATTTTCAGAAGAACTTCAAGACAAGGAGTTTATTAAAGTTAGTCGAGTCGATAGTGAAAAAATGGGGTTAGACGCCATATTTATTAATGAAAAGTATATTTTTAATAAAAAAGAGTATTATAGATTATTTATAAGACCCAGTATATCAAATGCTGATGGATATGATTATTTTAGAAGATTCTTTCAAGAGTCTAAAAAGGATGAAACGACACTAAATTTTAAATCTGGTGCTATACAACTTTATATTAGAACCAAAGAGGGTGTTGAATTAATTAAGAATGGTAAAGAAGAAAAGTTTGACATACCATCATATAAAATAACTGGGAAAAGAAATGGTGTATTTACTCTAAGTGATTTTGATTTTATAGAAGTTGACATACCAGCTTCTTATATAGAAGATCAGCAAAACTTGTTTATTTCTTACAGTGCAAGTTATAACGTAGAGGGTGAATACATCAAACCTCACACAAATTATGGAAGTATTGAAATAGATAGAAGAAATCTAACTCAACATAAATATTCCAACAATAGAAGCACAACAACTATTGCAAATCTTGCTTATGGTTATTTTAATTATGATTTTAATAATAAATATAATAGACACTATTTTGATTTGTTAAGAAACGATATTGTTATTGATGTTAAACGAAGATCTACCAACACAATTGATCCTGTTATGGAACTTAGAAGTAATTATACTTCTTGAAACTCTATTAGTGATTCTGTTTTAGGTAATAAAATGAATACCTTTATGAAAAATTACCTTGAAGGTTTAAATAGAACAACATCTTTAACATCAACACCTAAATTAAAGAGTAGTTTTGATTATAGTGATTACTATGCAATTAAGAAAATAAGTGATGAAGTTAAAGTTATTGAAGATAAGTATGAAATAAAAAATAAGAACATAACAAATTACTCTTTTCCTAAAAACACAATAGAGGAAAGCGAATTAGGAACCGAAGGTGTTTTATGAAACCCTCTATACAATAATGAAATTATTTATAATAGAGAATTAAACTTAAACTCTAGATTATTTTCTATTGATTATGTTTCGGAAAAATTGAATAAAAATAATTATAATATAAGTTATTCAAGTGAAACTGAAAATTACACTTTCTCTTATTTAATATCTTATAAAACTGATGAACTAAATAATATAGGTTGAAAAAACAAAGAAAGGATAATAAATTACATCAATGAAAAAGAAAAAAATATCTAAATGAATTTGTGTTTCAATAATTTGTATATCTTTATTTTCTGTTCTGGGATTTTTTGTATTTTTTTATACAAAAGCTGCAAATACGAATATAGATCAAGGAAATAATGTGGAAGAAATTGAAAAACCAACAGTACCGGAGAAAAAAGATTTTGCTAAAAGTGATTTAACTATAAACTTTAGTTTAGAACAAAAAATTTATATGATTAATTTTTCCAAACAAAAATATTTCAAAATGAATGAATTCAAATACTATTTTTTATTAGAATTTAACAAACTTGGACCAAAAAATAATTCAATAAATTTAAGCTACAGTGTAAATGATTTGACACACCCAACAATGATAAATGTAGATTATAAGTTGACTAATCGTACATATACTTGGAATTTTAAATTAATTTAATATATAATTATTTATGGTGATTAGAAATGAATTATTTTGAAGAAATAAAAAAAGCACTTTTAAATAAAGGTGCTAAAGGTACTATAAGTAACAATTCAGAATTTAAATCAATGGGATTAGATTCACTAGATTTAATGGACATGATAGTTACTTTAGAAGATAAATTAAATATCTCAATATCAGATGATGAACTATTATCTATTAAAAAAGTAAGCGACCTTTTAGCGGTAATTGAAAATTTAACTAAATAGTTTATGGAAAATAAAATTAACGATTATTTAGAATTATTCAAAAGCAAAAAAGTTAAACTTACTGACGTAAGACTGTCTATGTTAAAAATAATTGCTACTAAAAAACATTTCACAATTAACGAATTAATTTCAATGGTGGAAGAAGATCTTGGTAGTGTAAATGTTATGTCTATATATAACAACATAGATTTATTCTTAGAAATGCACTTATTATTTGCAAACACAATAAATGGTAAGCAAATTATATATGAAGCAATATCTCCACAGTTAATGCACATTAGTTGTGATGTTTGTGGTTCTTTAGAGGATTTAGAAAGTCCATCACTGGCAAATGAGCTATTTGTAAGATTTTCAAATATTTTAGAGGACAAAGATATGGATCTTGAACACTTCAAGTTAGAGCTTCATGGAATTTGTAAAAAATGCAAATAAAGAGAGCATATTCTATACATAAAACTTTTTAATGTTATAATTAAAAAGTATTAAATAGGGGTATAGTTCAGTTGGTAGAACATCGGACTTCAAATCCGAGTGTCGTGGGTTCAAGTCCTGCTACCCCTGCCAATAAGAAATATCAATACCCGAAAGGGTATTTTTTTATTAGGGATATAGTTCAGTTGGTAGAACATCGGACTCCAAATCCGAGTGTCGTGGGTTCAAGTCCTGCTATCCTTGCCATTAAGAAACAAAAAATAACGCAATAAGCGTTATTTTTTTGCTATTAAAGATTTTTTAATTGCTATAAGAGCCATTGTATCAATCCCTGCATGTCAAGGATAAACATTTGGCACTAATTCTTCTTTATATTCTAAATTATTATCTTTTAAGTAGTTTTTTATTTGATCCATGTGTATTTTGTTAGCTTCTGGTAAATGAACAAAAAGTAGTTCAAATTCATCTTTTATATCTTTTTTTAGTGCTGCTATCATTTTATCTAAAACAGCTCCATATGTTCTTCCCATACCAATTTTTTTAGGTTTTTCTAATCATTGGATAGCAACTTTAGTTTTCATCATTTTTAACATAGTTATTAATAGTGAGTTTGCTCTTCCACCCTTAGACATTTTTTGTAAATCACTTGGTACAATAGCGGTAAATGAATTTTTTGATCATTCATCTGATTCTGCTTGGAAAGCTTTTGGATCTTCAATTCCTTCTTCAACCATTTGGGCAAATTTAAGTGCCAATAATTGTGCACAGTTTGCTGCCAAAAAGTTTTTTATTATAGTAACTTTTCCTTTGTAGTCATCATCATTTGCAATCATTATAGCTGTTTGGTGCATTCCAGAAAGGTTTGCTGGAATTGTCATATGAATAATATGATCAAATTCTTTTAACATTTCATCATACTTATTCATTAATTCTCCTGGAGAGGCCTGACTTGTAGTTGTTTTACTTCCTCCAGCAAGTATTTTCATTAATTCTTTTTCCTTAACAACTTCAGGTGTGTCTAAATAATCATCTTTATCATTAACAATTAAATGAAGTGGTATTACTCTTACTAGTTTAGTATTATGTTCTTTTTCAATAAAACCAGTTGAACTATCTACTAATATTCCTATTTTCATATACATTTCTCCTTATTTTTTTCATGCAGCTAATGCTAATGTTTCTCTACCTGTATGACAAGTTATAGTATTTGGCATTTCATCATAAAGTCTTACTTTTAATCCAGCTTTTTCAATTGCTGTTTTTACTATATCTAAATATTCTTCGTCGATTCTTGAGTAAGATACATCAACAAATTGATCATCACCGAACTCTTTTAAAATTCTAACTACTTCTTCTATAGCTTTTTTAAAAGTTCTTTCTTTTCCGTGTTTATCAATTTTTCCATCATATTTTAGTATTGGAGTTATTTTTAAGAACTTTGCAAGTCCTGCAGCAGCTTTACTAATTCTTCCACCACGAACCAAATGATCTAAAGCTTTAGGAATAATAAATAAACTAAATTTATCATTTGATTTATTTATTTCATCTTCAATCTCTTGACCGTTTTTACCTTCATTAGCTAATTTTAAAGCTATCTCAACTTGAGTTCTTAAAACTGTACTTACACCGTTAGTGTCTGCAACAAATACTTTACCTTTATACTCATCTTCTTGGGCAAGCATTTTACAAGTATTGTATTGACCTGAAAGTCCTTTTGAAATTAAAATACATACTATTTGATCATATTCTTTTAATAACTCATCTCATTTTGTCATCATTGTTCCTGGAATAGATTGTGATGTTTTTAATAGTTGTGAGTCATTTAATTCATAAAATGAATCTGGTTTGAACAATTCGTCATCAGCTATTTGAGTTCCGTCTTCTTTAGTTATCATTAATGGTACTAAATATAAGTCTTTTACTTCATTAATGTTTGGAACACCACTTGCTGAATCAGTTATTATTGCTATTTTCATAATTTTTCCCCTCAAGTTTGGTAAGGCATTAAAGCAAATGTTTCTCTACCTGTATGACAAGTAATTGTATTTGGCAATTCATCTCATAAACCGATTTCATAACCACAATCCTTAATTACTTCTTTTACAAGTTCAAGAGTATCTTTATCTGCTCTTGAATAAGCAATATCTACGATATTACTATTTGGATAATTTTCTTTTAAAAGTAGAAGTGCTTCTTCTACAGCTTTTTTAAAAGTTCTTGTCTTACCTTGTTTGTCTATTTCTCCGTTATATTTTAATATTGGAGTTATTTTCAATATTTTTGCAAGTCCTGCAGCAGCTTTACTAATTCTTCCACCACGAACTAATTGATCAAGTGATTTTGGAATAATATAACCAGTTGTTTTGTTATAGTGTTCTTCCAATATATCTTTTATTTCTTGACCAGTTTTACCTTCATTAATCAATTTTACTGTTAATTCTAGTTGACGCTTTAAAATGATACTTACACTGTTTGTATCAACAACATGTACTTTACCTTTATATTCATCTTCTTGTGAAAACATTCTAAATGTATTGTACTGACCTGAAAGTCCTTTTGAAAGTAATAGACAAATAACTTCATCGTATTCTTTTAATAACTCATCTCATTTTGTCATCATCACACCTGGAATAGATTGTGATGTTTTTAATAATTGTGAATCATTTAATTTATAAAATTCATCAGCAACTAAGTTTTGATCGTCAGCTATTTGCTGCCCATCATCAGTAGTAATCATCAATGGTACTAAGTAAAGGTCCTTAAAACCTTCTAAACTATTAACACCACTTGACGAATCGGTGATTACAGCTATTTTCATAATTTTTCTCCTCAAATTTGGTTAGGCATAAATGCAAAAGTCTCTCTACCTGTATGACAAGTAATTGTATTTGGCATTTCTTCTAATAAACCTATTTTCAATCCTGCAAGATCAACTATTTCCTTAACCATTTCAAGAGTTTCTTTATCTGTTCTTGAATAAGCGATGTCTACGATATCGTTCTTTGAGTACTCAGTTTTTAATAATCCAAGTGCTGTTTCTACAGCCTTCTTAAATGTTCTTGTTTTATCTTGCTTATCGATTTCTCCGTTATATTTTAATATTGGAGTTATTTTCAATATTTTTGCAAGTCCTGCAGCAGCTTTACTAATTCTTCCACCACGAACTAATTGATCAAGTGATTTTGGAATAATATAACCAGTTGTTTTGTTATAGTGTTCTTCTACTATCTGTGTGATCTCTTGACCGTTTTTACCTTCTTCAATTAGTTTTTCAACTAATTCTAATTGACGTTTAATAACGATACTTACACCGTTTGTGTCAATTACATGTATTTTATCTTTATATTCATCTTCTTGGGAAAACATCTTAAATGTATTATATTGTCCTGAAAGACCTTTTGAAATTAGTAAACAAACAACTTCATCATATTCTTTCAATAATTCATCTCATTTACCCATAACATTACCAGGGATAGACTGTGATGTTTTTAATAATTGTGAATCGTTTAATTTATAAAACTCATCCATACTTAAATTTTCATCATCAGCTATTTGCTGTCCATCTTCTTTGGTAATCATCAATGGAACAAGGTGTAAATCTTTATATTTACTTACATCCTTAACTCCACAAGAAGAGTCAATTAAAATTGCAATTTTCATAATTCCTCCTCTATATAAAAGACTTATTATATTATATAATTGTTTTGACATTATTCCAATAGAAAAGAAGGCGAATTAGTATGAAATTATTTTCAAGATATATCAAAAACTTCAATACTATAGGGGTTTTATTCAAGAGTAAAAATATAACAGAAACAAAAAAACAAGACAATTGTGAACTTTTATTTCACAATGATGAAATTGTTGGAATAAATATTTTTGGATTTGATCTTGATAAAAACTTTTATTTAGAAGATAAAGAACTTCATGAAATTATAAAACCCTTTGTTGAAAAACAAATTGGTAATTTTGATTTCGAGAACCAATTTATAATAGCTAAGATAATAGAGTGTGAAAAAATACCAGATACACACTTATCGAAATGTAAGGTATCTACCGGAAAAGAAGACATTCAAATAATTTGTGGAGCCAGCAATGCTAGAGAGGGTTTATTAACAACACTAGCAACTGTTGGTTCTTGAATGCCTGATGGTAGTCAAATAAATCAAGGTAAATTAAAGGGTTTTGATTCTTTTGGTATGCTTTGTTCATCTAAAGAACTTGGAATAGAGGATAATAAATTTGATAAACCAGGAATTATGGAATGAGATTTAAATGATTCATACATTGGTAGATCTATATGAGAGGTTCTAAATGAAAAATAAATTTAATATTGATTTAAAAATCTTTCAAGACTATTATTCAGCTGATTATTTTAAAAAAACAAAAGAAATATTAAACAAATTTAAACCAAACCAACTTGTAACAATGCAATGATTTCAAAGGGGTTCTGAAACAATGGTTTGTGGTATAGAAATAATAAAAGAAATTCTAAGATTATCAGAAGTTACAGATTTGCAAGTGGAAGCAGTTGAAGATGGAGAAATAGTAAATCCATTAGAACCTATTCTTAAAATTACTGGAAAATATAGTGATTTTGCACACTTTGAAGGTCTTTTTGATGGAATACTTTCAAGAGCATCTACAATTGCTACTAATGCAAGTAAAATATTAAAAGCTGCAAATGGTAAAACTGTTCTTAACATGAATGACAGAATGGACTATTATTCTAATCAACAAATAGATGGTTACGCATCTAGTGTTGGGGGTATAAAAAATCTTGTTACAGAAGCATCTTTTGAATATCTTGATGAAGAACCAAACTTAAATGGTACTATGCCTCATGCTTTAATTGCTTCTTTTGATGGAGATTTAATAAAAGCTACAAAAGCGTATAGAGAGACTTTTCCGAATAATAACTTGGTAGTGCTTGTTGATTATAACAATGACTGTGTGAACGATTCATTAAAAGTTTGTGAAGCTTTTAAAGGAGAGGTGTATGCAGTCAGATTAGATACATCTCCTGCTTTAGTTGATAAATCACTTCAAAACTTTGAAGAAAAAGATAACAACTTACATGGTGTTAATCCAACACTTGTTAAGTTATTAAGAGAAAAATTAGATGAAAACGGGCACAATAAAGTAAAAATAATAGTTTCTTCAGGATTTAATGAAGAAAAAATAAAATACTTTGAAAAAGAAAATACACCAGTAGATGTATATGGTGTAGGAGATGCTATTACTAAAAATAAGATTGGTTTCACAGGAGATATAGTACTTATTGATGGAAAAAAACAATCTAAATTTGGTAGAGAAAACACTTTTTCAAATAAGATAAAAAGTATAAAATATAGATAATGATGTATTTAGCAAGGAGGACACTTTATGAATTTATTCGCTAGAAAAAAGAACAGAAATGATGATCTTGAAAACTCTAATGAAAGATATGAAGAAAGAAGTCCTAATCATTGGACTTATAATGATGATCCTATGCTAAATATGGAACCTGTTTTCACAGATGATCCAGAAGCTAACAAATTTTCAATTGAAGAAATTTCTAAACAATTTGCAACAGAAGATTCAAGTGTTGAAAGTAATTCGGTAACTGATAAGTTAGCAGAAATAAGAAAAAACTTAGGTACAACAAGTACTCAACCTAAAAAATCCGGAGGTGTTCTTGGTTCTATTATTGATGGAGCTAGAAAGAAAACTCAAGATATACAAAATGAAATACTTGAAAACGACCCTGTAATTGCTAAATTACAAAAAATTGAAGAATTGCGTAAAACAGGTGGTGTGGATGCAGATCTTTACACCGATGTTGATAAAATAAAACAAAAATCTGTTAGTTATGCACAAAGAGCAAAAGAGTTCCATGAACAAAATGCTACAAAACCTGTTGAAAGTGAACTGGATAGAGTTAGAAGACTTTCTCAAGAAGTTCAAAATCAAAGGGATGAAAGAAATAAACTAAGACAACTTGAATTAGAACAAAAAACAGAAGATGAAGTGGTAGAACCACAAGAAAACATCTTCTTAGCTGTTCCTAAAAGAGAACTTAAAAAGAAAAGTATTGAAGATGAAGTTAAAAACAAACTTCTTGAACTAAAAGAAATTAAATTCAGAAATATTGAAGAAGAAGTCGAAAAAACAATTCAAGAAATGGAATCAAAAGTATTCTTGAGTGACGTTGTAAAAGAAGAGTTCTTTGAAGAAAAGTTAAAGGAATTTGATAAACTTTTAAAAGACAGTACAAAAGAAAACAGAAAACCAGAACTTATTAAACCTAGAAGACTTCAAAACAAAAAGAAATAAGGTGATGTCCAAATGGACCAAAAAAACAATAATTCAGCAGAACAAGCAAAATTAGAAAGTGAACAAGCTAAAAAGAGACTTGAAGAAATTAAACAAAGCAATAGTTTAATGAATTCTCAAGTAACAGCTAATAATTTTTATGTTCCTAAAAGAAAAAATAACAGTTCTGACAATGGTGATGTAGCTTTAATTAAACCTAGAAAGAAGAAAAACCTTCCTTTTACAAATGAGCAACAAAAAGAAATAGAAAAAACAATGTCAGATATACAAACTGAATATAAAGAAATTCAAAAAGAGAAAAAAACTGTTGAAAAAAAACTTATTAAAGAAGAACAAAAATTGTCTAGATTAATAGTTAAAACAAACAAAAAAATTAGTTCTTTAATTGATAAAGAAGATGATGAAAAGTTAGAAAAAACAGTTGAATTACAAGCTCAATATTTAAATGCTTTTGATAAAATACACGATGATATTGATACTCTTGTTTTAAGTGAGAATAAAATATCTCTTGAAGATAGAAGAAAACACATTTACAATAACGCTTATAATGCAGAAACTGAAAGAGCAAGAAGACTTGTTCAATTAAGAAATAACAATAAGGCTTCTTGAACAAATCAAATTAAAGAAAAAAAGAAAAGTGCATCTAAAAGAAGCAGTGATAATTGAATGGAAAGACTTGGAATACTTGATGACGATGAATAGTTATCAAGTTTTTTTATTCCCAATTTAATTTTCAAATCAGCTCTTAGTGTTGTATAATTTTAGTGATTATTAGGAGATTATTTATGAATTTAGCACTTATATTTGCTTCAACTTCAGTTGAAACAACACAAACAGTTATGATAATTATTTTACTAGCATTAGCTATCATTTTGACATTGTATACAATTATGACTTTAAGAAAAGTTGGTATTGCAGCTAAAAAAGTAGATTATTTCTTTGAAGATCTTACATATAAATCAGAAATGTTAAATGCTACTGTTGATACAGTAGCAAGAGTAACAAACTATGTTGATATATTTGATGCTTTTGCAAAAAGAAACGTTAAATCATGAGTTAAAGTTGCAACAAAAAACAAAGACGTTGTTTATAAATTGGTTGATAAATTAAGAGAATTTGCCAATTCAGAAGATTAATCGGGGGGTAATAAAATGTTTAAATTATTAAAATTAGCCTCATGAGTCTTTCTTGGAATGATGTTAGCACCAAAAAAAGGTGTTGAAATTAGAGCTGACTTTGTAGATTATCTTAAAAAATATAGACCACAAATTAAAAAATTAATATCAACAATAGAAGAGACTTGAGAAAAATCTCAAGGTAATGAAAGTGACGAAGTAATTGCAAATATTGAAATGAAACTTTCAAATATTAGAAATGCCAGTGATGAATTAGATGCTGCTAAAACAAAGGAATTAGCATTTAAAGCTTTACAAAAAATTGGACAAACAACAGTAAAAATTGGACAAGAAGTTGCAAAATCAAATAACGTAAAAATAATTGCAAAAGATTTAGCAATGATAACAGTAGATATAATAGATAAAGCAGATGAAGTTTATTCAAAAGTAAAAGATGTTTCTATAAGTATGAGTGAAGATGTATATGAAGTTGGAGACTCAAAAAAACCTAAAGCAGTAATTAATAAGGAGAAATAATAATGCGTAGCATTTTAGAAGAACTAAAGCAAAGAGACTTGCTTAAACAAGTAACTAATGAAGAAAAAATAGCAAATGCTCAAAAAGATGGAGCAGGAATATACTGTGGATTTGATCCAACAGCAGATTCTCTTCATGTTGGTCACTTAATTCAAATAATAAATTTAAAAAGATTTAAAGATTATGGTTTTGCACCAATAGCTATATTGGGTGGTGGAACTGGAATGATCGGTGATCCTAGTTTTAAAAGTGAAGAAAGAAATTTACTTACTTTAGAACAAGTTGGAGAAAATGTTGAGGCAATCAAAAAACAATTAAACTTTTTAATACCAGACATCAATGTAATTAATAATAATGATTGATTAGGAAAAATGTCTTTAATTGATTTTTTAAGAGAAATAGGAAAAGACTTTAACCTAGCTTATCTTTTAGCGAAAGAAAATATAGCTTCAAGAATCGAAAAAGGTTTAAGTATAACTGAATTCTCATATACAATGCTTCAAGGATATGATTTTTATAAACTATATGTAGAACAAAATTGTTGAGTTCAAATCGGTGGATCTGACCAATGAGGAAACATAACTAGTGGTACAGATTACATTGCAAGTAGAGTTGGAAGAGAAAACTCAAAAGCTTGTGGGGTTACAATGAATCTTTTAACTAAAAAAGATGGTGTAAAATTTGGTAAAACAGAATCTGGAGCTATTTGATTAGATAAAAATAAAACAAGTGAATATGAATTCTATCAATTCTTCATAAATCAAGATGATGAAGATTGTGAAAAACTATTTAAATTCTTAACAACATTACCTGTTGAAGAAATTGAAAAAATAAAAGAAGAACATTCAAAAGAACCGTTCAAAAGAATAATGCAAAAAAGATTAGCTCAAGAAGTTACAACATTTGTTCATGGAAAAGAAGGTCTTGCAAAGGCTGAAAAAATAACAGAAGCTTTATTCAGTGGAAATTTATTAGATTTAGATAAAAAAGATTTATTATCAATGATTAACTCAATGCAAAAAGTTCAGGTTTCAAAAAATCTTGAATTAATTGATTTCATCATTGAAGCAAAAATAGCAAGTTCAAAGAGAGAATCAAGAGAACTTATAAATGAAGGTGCTATTTGAATTAATGCTAATAACAAGTTTGAAGAAAATGCTGTAGTTGATGAAAAGATGTTAACTGTAGAAAATTATATTATTGTTAAAAAGGGTAAGAAAAAATACTTTATAGTAGAAGTGTTATAGGAGTAATCTAGATATGGATTTTAACTTAATTTTAAAAAAAACTGTAGAAGAATTATTTAGTTATTTTAATGATGAATGTTTTAAAAACATTAAACTAAATGGTAGAACAATCAGTATAGGTTCAAATAATTTTTCTGAAAAAATATCAACAGAAAATTTGGATTTAATAGATTCTGTAATTGAACAATTAAATGCACTAAGACAAGAAAATCAGGATCTTTTAACTAAAGAAAATTCTGATCACAAGTTTTTTGCAAGTACTGAAATTATTTTATCATCAGCAACAGAGGGTTTTAGAAAGGTTAAAGAATCATTTAAAGATTTAAACTTTCTAAAACATACTGAATCAGAAAAAAACTTAATTGATTTAAATGAAAAATTCGTTGTTAGAAAATTAACATCAAATTCTCAAATGGTTTTAAATAAATATGAAAACCTATCTCCAAGATTTATTAACAATGATAAGGTAGCTAGATTTATAAATTGCTTAAAAAACATCACAGCTAGTGAAACTGTAGAAGAAATAGTTAAATGAGCAACAGAGGTTATTTTAAGACAAGATGAAATTAAAAGACTAGATCACTTTATTGATTACAGTGCTTTAGTTGATGAATATGGTTGAGTTCATGACATAGTTAAACTATCATCTGCAAACGCTGACTTTATGGGTTTAATTGTTAATATTGAAATATTTTCAAATGTGATAAACCAAAAAGTTTTTAAAGAAACAAAAGTTAGAGCATAAAAAAATCACGATTAATCGTGATTTTTATTTTGATCCATTTCATTCAATTTTTTGAAATAAGATTTTTTAAATGGATAGTAAATTGTACCGTTCTTAATTCTTTCTAAAATATCTTTGTTTATTTTAGTTTGAAATAATTTATTTTTTTCTGAATTTGGGTTGTTGTAATAAGTATATACAACATGATCCAAAATATCTGCAAGTCTAATAACATCTGTTATTTTACTTGATAAATAATATGTATTTATAGTATATGGTTTTTCAATATAATTTGTTTTCAATAAATTTTCTAATTGGTTATATTCTGTTTTTTTAAGATTTCTTTCATCCATTAATAAAAATATTCTGTTACATTTTTCATCAAATTTAAATAATTTTGAGTTAAAACCAAGTAAGTTATTAACGAAAAAGTCATATGCAAGCATCTCATTAACTGTGAAGTGCTCACCTAATTCTTTTCTAGAAACAACTGAGAATATTGGACAAATAAGATCTCCTATTTCTTCAAATATTCTGTTAACAAAATCAACGGTTGCCATTTCTTCTAATTTATTACCTTTTAATTCGAAACTTTTAGGGATATTGTATTTATTTTTAACTTCATTTTCAATTTGTCTTATTTTTGATTTAACTGTATCTTTATCAGAGTATAGAAAACCACCAACAATAAAGTAATTAGCTATATCGTTTTGATTTAATTTACCACTTTCATCAAGAGCTATATATAATTTCTCTGATATGAAGTTACCCATAAATATTCCCCCTCATTAGTTAATATTTTATCACATTTAAATGTTTTTAATTTGGTTAGTTAAGAGTGTTGTATTATAATAATTGTAAATGAAAAGAGGCAAAATTATGAACTTGGCAAATAAAATTACACTTGTAAGAATAATGTTAATTCCAATAATAGTTGTTTTATTATTAATAACTCCAGCAAATCAAGTTGGATATGATGGAATAAAAGCTATAGAAGGATGAAATGTTTTTGAAATAGGTAAATACTCTTTACCTGGAACATACTTAATTGCAGGTGTCTTATTTATAATAGCAAGTCTGACTGATATGTTGGATGGTTATGTAGCTAGAAAATATAATATGGTAACAAACTTTGGTAAGTTCTTTGACTCAATTGCAGATAAATTATTAACAAATGCAGTACTTATAATATTTGCTTGTTTCCAAATATTGCCAATCTGAATGTGTGTAATTCTAATATGTCGTGATTTTATAATTGATGTTGTTAGACAAATATTGGCAACTTCAGCAGTTGTTATGGCTGCAAACCAAATGGGAAGAATAAGAGCTACAGCTGAAATGCTTGGATTAACAATATTATTTTTCTTTGGTATTCAATGTTGAGAAGGTGCTTATGAATTTGGGTGAATAAACCAAGTTGTTATGATACCAATGTATTTAACAACCGTTCTTTCAATTTTATCTGCAGGGATTTATATTCATGCAAACAGAAAAGTTTTATTTGATGGTTCTACAGAAAAAAATAATGAAAAAAAATCTAAATAAAGATACTTTTGCAATAGTTACTGGGGCAAGTAAGGGTCTTGGTTATTCTTATTGTGAAGAATTACTAAAATTAGGATATAACGTTATCGGTATTGCTAGAAATACAGATAGTTTAAAAGAACTACAAAATAAATATAAAGATTTAAAAGTTGAGGGGTGAGATTTGGATCTAAGTGATTTAAAAAACTCATACAAAATTTTTGAAGACTCAAAAAAATATAATGTGGAAATTGTTATAAATAATGCAGGTTATGGTGTTTGAGGTTATTTCGATCAAACAGATTTAGAAAAAGAAATGAACATGTTGGATTTAAATATAAAATCTCTGCATATAATTACAAAATTATTTGTACAAAAATTCAAAGAAAATAATAAAGGTAGAGTTTTAAATATAGCTTCAATGGGTTCTTTTACTCCAGGACCTGTATTCTCTAGTTACTATGCTTCAAAAGCATATGTTTTAAGTTTTGGTATAGCTATAAATACTGAGCTTAAAAAACAAAAAACAAAAGCTAGGGTAATAACAATTTGTCCAGGAGCACTTAAAACAGATTTCTGAAATAGAAGCAGTGATGAAAAAAGAGCAAAATTAAGAAATGGTTCAAAAGCTATGAAATCATCAACTTATGCAAAGAAAAGTTTGAAAAAGGCAATTAAAATAAAAAGAAAAAACTATATAGTTGTTGGCGGATTTAATAGAATGGCTAAAAAACTTACAGACTGAATGCCAGAATCTTGAATTTTAAATTCAGTTTACAATTATCAAAGGAAGACAAAATAATGTTGTCAAAAAAAGACATAAAAAGTGCAATAAGGTACTTAAAAGACAACAAAGTTGTAATATTGCCAACAGATACCATTTATGGATTAAGTGCTTTATACAATAATGAAAATGAAAATAAAATTAATTTAATTAAAAAATCAAAAGAAAATAAGAAGTTGATTGTTCTATTTTCTAAGATTAAACAAGTAAAAAAACTAATTAAGTTAGAAAAAGAGTTTTTTAAAAATCTTAAATTAAAAGAACCTATTACTCAAATAGTTGAAACTAAAGAAGGCAGTATAGCTTTAAGAAAAGTCAAAAGAAGAGACTTAAAAAAAATAATAAACAAAACAGGTTTAATATTTTCAACAAGTGTTAATTATTCTGGTAATCCATTTTTAAGTAAAAAAGAAGAGTTGGAACTATTCAACATCCAAATAAGTGAAGTGTTTTGAGATGGCATTCTAGAATCTAAGCCTTCCAAAATAATTGACTTAATAAATAAAAAAACAATTAGAGAATAAAAAAATGAGCTCAAAGCTCATTTTTTTATTATTTAATTAAACGGTTGTATCATTCAACAATTAATGCTTCATTGATTTCTTGGTTTAATTCTTTTCTTTCTGGTAATCTTACTAATGATCCAGTCATTTTTGCTTTATCGAATTTTACAAATTCAACAGTTGATGCGTTTGATGCTAATGCTTCAACGATTTTATCGTTTTTTTGCATTTTATCTTTAACTGAGATGATATCTCCAATTCTTACTGAATATGAAGGAATATCTAATTTTTTACCATTAACTAAAATGTGACCGTGTGAAACTAATTGTCTTGCACCTTGTCTTGTTAATGATAATCCCATTCTGTAAATTACGTTATCTAATCTTGATTCTAATTGTTGTAAGAAGATTGTTCCTGTAATTCCTTTGATTTTTTTAGCTCTTGCATAAGTGTTTCTGAATTGTCTTTCAGTTAAACCATACATGAATTTAACTTTTTGTTTTTCTTGCATTTGTTGACCATAACCTGAAAGTTTAGTTCTTCTTGCACCGTGTTGTCCAGGTGCTGTAGTTCTTTTTTTACCTTTTGAGAACTCTTTACCTGTTTCTAAGATAGAAAATCCGTATCTTCTAGCTTTTTTGAATGTAGATCCTGTATATCTTGACATACTTTTTCTCCTGTTTTTCTATTTTTTTATTATATTATTTGGAAAATCATAACTAAAGATAAACTCCAGCAAAGGAAGTCTATATTTCGCCCTCCATCTGCAGGGGTTACTTTTAATAAGTTATAGACTAATTATTTTGCAGTGTTTATTTGCAGATTAACCAAAAATAATTATATATTAAATTCCCCTATAAAAGTAAGTTAATTTAAAAAAACACTCAATAATTCTCTATATGATATAATGAATTTGATTTTAAGGAAGTAAAATTATGAAACCATGGGATATTGATCAAATATTTAAAAATCCAGTGTACATAGGGGCGTTATGTACTTTTTTTGCTTGCCTTGTAATAGCGATGATAATATTGATTTTAATGAATATTTATAGAAGAATCCTTCAAACTGCAGCAAAAACAATTGATTTAATGGATGATTTAAAAAAATCACCTTTAAAATACCGTTTAATGAGAATATCAATGATATTTGAAGAAACAAGAAGTTTTGAAAAAGAATTAATGATTTGAAGAACAAAATATGAAATCCTTTTCGAAGTTGAATTACAAAAAGTATTTATGGATTTTGTGGGATTGATTGAAGATAGAAAAAACACAAGACCTAACCTAAAAAATCTTAAGAAATTTGAAACTGTTTATGAAAGAGCTATGACAATAAACAAAAATGTTCATGAAATCTTTATAGAAACAATGAATAATTTAGAAATAGAATTTATACAAAGAGATTCTTTAACATTCCAAAAAGAGTTATTTAGAATACTTAAAGATGAAGTTATAATGACAACTTTTAAAGATATAGCAATTGATGAAATTAAATTAAAATCAACAATTGACCAAATAGAAGGTCTTTTTGAAGACTTCTATTTAAAACTGGATGAAGGTAGATATAAAGAAAGTTGAGACTATTTATTGAAAATAGACCAAGCTTTAATATTTTTAATTGAACTTTTAGACTCAATACCATATGTTATTTCAATAATTACAACTGTAATACCTCAAATGATGATTGAACTAAAAAATAAACACGTTACATTTGGTCCGGTAAGAAGAAACTTACCTATAAATGCAGTAAAATTTAGAGAACTTGAAATAGCAATTGATACTTTAAGAATAAAAATAAACAACGAATTACAGAAATTACAATTTAAAAAAGCTAATAGAACTTTAAAAGATGTATTTAATCAAATTAATGCTTTTAGAAGTGTTGTGGAAAATGAAGACAACTTAAAATCTTTCTTTGAGGTTAGAACTCCAGATATAAGAAATAAATTTGATATGATTGAACATTCATCAAGACTTGTTGAAAGAGATTTCACTAGAGTAGAGGATATAACTAAACAATTTTCTAAAGATAGAAATGATTTTGAGACTGCAAAAGTTTCATTTAGAAAAACTAAATCAAAAGCTGATTTATTATTCTCACAAATAGATTTAGGAACCAATAATGGTTCTGAAATTAATCTTTCAGAAATTAAAGTGCAAATGTTGGAGTTAATGGAACAAGCTCTTAAAGATATGGCTGCATTAGAAAGATCTGCAAAAGTTGTTGAAAGTAAAAGTACAAATATTGATTCATTAGCTAATCAAGTTGTATTTATTCAATCAATTTTAAATCAACTTGATGTAAAAATTAATCAATTCAGATCTATAAAAGAGTTAGAAAGATTTATTGAGCCAATTCAAGAAATGCATATCAAGTTAGATAAGTTTTCTATGGACACATTAAAGAAAATAACTACCCAAGAACAAAGAGAAGTTATTTCTAATAGAATCGAACAATGTAATCAAGAAACTCTTGTTATTGCAAGAGATCTTAATGATACAATTTTTTTAGATTACATTTCTCAAGAAATAATAGTTTATTTAGAAAGATATGTTGGAAAAATTGAAGGAATCGAAACAGTTATTTATGATTGTGAAAGATTATTTAAACAAAGACAACTTGATCAATTAATTGGTTTCTCATTAAATCAATTACTAAAAATAAAAGAGAGCAGAATTAGATAAGAGGTACTAAATGAAAAATATATTAATAAGATATGGTGAATTAACTTTAAAAGGAAATAATAGAAATGCCTTTATAAGTAAGTTAATTCAAAATATCAAATTTAAACTTAAACAGTACAAAGAAATAATAGTATATAAGAAAGACCACAACAGTTTGGTTTTAGAAATAAGTGATGAATCTAAATTGGATGAAATATCTTCTATACTACAAAACATCTTTGGTATTTACTCATTATCTATTGTTGAAATTGTTGATAAAAAAGAAGATGTAATTCTTTCGAAAACTTTAGAAGTTGCAATGAAACATTCAGGTACTTTTAAAGTTGAAGTTGAAAGAAAAGATAAAAGTTTTGAACTAAGTTCTCAAGAATTAAAAACAAAAGTTGCTGTTAATATTTTAAAAAATAATCAGAATATTAAAGTTGATGTTCATAAACCAGAATTAAAAATAACTGTAATTATTAAACACAATGGTGCATTTATATTCACTTCAAGAATTAATGCTTCAAAAGGATTACCAGTTGGAGTAAGTGGAAAAGGTCTTTCATTATTAAGTGGAGGAATAGATTCTCCGGTTGCAAGTTACTTAACTTTAAAAAGAGGTATGCAAGTAGATTTTCTACACTTTATGACACCACCACACACAACACCCGAAACCTTAGATAAAGTTTTCAAATTGGCAAGTCAAATTGAAAAATATAATCAAGCAAACTTCTCGTTATATGTTTGTGACTTTTCTATGATATTAAAAGAATTAATGCATATAAAAGAAGAATCATACAGAATAACTATTATGAGAAGAATTTTTATAAGAATAGCTAATAATTGATCGAAAATTATTGGTGCACATGCAATTATTACAGGAGAATCTCTTGGACAAGTTGCTAGCCAAACAATTGAATCTATAAATGTTATCAATGAAGTTTCTCAATTACCAATATTAAGACCGGTATTAACTTTTGATAAAGAAGAAATTATTGATATATCTAAAAAAATAGATACATACGAGATATCTATATTACCATTTGATGATGTATGTTCTATGTATGTTCCTAAAAATCCTGTTACAAAACCAAAAAGTTATGTAGCTCAAAAACAAGAAGAAAGTTTATTATTAGATGAAATGATAGACTATACTATTAACAACTTAATTAAAACTTATATATGAAAAGATGGTGGTTTAGTTGAAAAACAACAAAGCGAAAAAGAAAACAGAGACTAGTAAATTCGGAGTGTTCAATGGTAATGTGGTTAACAGTGAAACATTAGCATATGATCAGGAATTTGAAATAGAAAACTATAAAGATGATTCTTTAACTATTTCTGAAATTAAAAGTCCTATTCTAAAAGATAAAAAAAGTGAATCAAATAATAAGAATAAAAAGAGAAAAACAAATTATTTTATTTACAAGATTACTGCATATATAATAATACTATTGTTAATAGTTGTACTAATAGTTTGATTATCAATAAGTTAAAAAGAGGTGAATAAATTGGATGATTTATTAAGAATCATTTCCAGAATAATTAATGCAATATTTATATACTTAATATTGGATTTAATTTTCGGTGGTCGTAGAAGAAGAAACGGCGGAAGACAAAGAAATAGAGATAATAGTCAAAGTCGTTATTCAGATGAAGATACTGCTGGATATGGATATGACGAATCGAACTCATACCAAGACTTTTATAGTGGAGAATCTCAAATAGATCAAGCTTATAAAGCTTTAGGTCTTGAAAAAGGAACTTCTCTAAAAGATGTTAAAAAAAGATATATAGAACTTGCAAAAAAATATCACCCAGACAAAAATCCAAATAACTTGGAAGCACAAGCAGAAATGACAAAAATTAATAATGCTTATGAAACAATTGTCGATGAATTTAATAGGAGAAAACAATAACACTATTTATAAATGGTGTTTTTTTGTTAATGATGTAAAATAAAAGAAGTGAGGTTTCGTATGGAATATTTAAATTTACTTAATGTTCAAAGTTGCTATAATTTTCTAAATTCAACAATTAAGATTGAAGATTATTTAAATTTCTTAAAGTTGAATAATCTGGATTATGCATTTTATTCAGATAAAAATACAATGTATGGAGCTGCAGAATTTTATGATAAAGCTAAAGCTAAAGACCTAAAACCAATTATAGGTTTAAATGTTGAATTGTCTTTTGGGAATGTTTTAATGTATGCAAAAAATAATAATGGATTTCAACAAATAAGTAAAATTAGTTCGTATTTAAATGAAAACGAAAAAACAGATCTTACAAAAATTGAAGATTTATTTTGAAAAACTATTTCAAATGATTTAATTGTAGTTTCAATCTTTTCTATTGAAAATGTAGACAGCTACTTAGAGAAGTTTAAAAAATTATTAGATGAAGAAAATTTTTATATAGGTATAACAAAACAAAACCACACTTATTTTTCTAAATTCAAAAATATTGTTTTTGCCAATCAAATTAATTTTTTAAATGAAAATGAATTTTCTGTTTATAAAACTCTGAAAGCTATAGGTGAAGGAAAGTTAATAAATGAACTTTTAAATGTGGAAAAGAATTTTTATTACCCTAAAGAATTGGTTGCAAAATACGTAAGTTGTGAAAATCACATAAATAATATTTTGAAAATAACTTCACTAATAGATTTTGAAAATATTTTTGTTTATGAAAAACATTTCTTAAAATACCCAAACAGTAAAAAAATGCCTTCTAAAGATTATTTAAAAATAATATGTGAAGATTTTTTAGAAAGCTATTTAAATATCAAAAATAATTTAGACAAAGAAATTTATAAAAAAAGATTATCTTATGAATTAAATGTAATTAATAAAATGGGATTTGAAGATTACTTTTTAATAGTTCACGACATGATAAGTGAAGCTATAAAATTAGGAATTCTTTATGGTCCAGGTAGGGGATCGGCTGCAGGAAGTTTAGTTGCTTTCCTTTTAAAAATTACAAAGTTAGATCCAATAGAATGAGATTTATTGTTTGAAAGATTTCTAAATATTGACAGGGTTACACTTCCAGATATCGACCTTGATTTTCAAGATGATAGAAGAGAAGAAATTTTAGAATACTTATTTAATAAATATGGAAAAGATCATTTTGCAACAATAACAACTTTTCAAACAATAGGAATAAAAAATGCTTTAAGAGATTGCGGAAGAATATTTGATGTTCCTTCAAGTGATATTAATCATATGACTAAACAAATTAATGATAAAAATGTTAAAGACCTCGCTCTTGCTTTAGAGGATAGTGAAACTTTAAGAAAATACAAAGAGAAGTATCCTCAAATTTTTGAAATAAGTGAAAAGATAATTGGTCTTCCTAGACAAACCGGAACTCATGCTGCTGGAGTTGTTTTTTCAGATGTAGAACTTTATAAAGTTGTACCAACAAAAATTGGAATTAATGGAATATCTCAAACTCAATTTTCAATGAATCATTTAGAGGAAATTGGTTTAATCAAAACTGATATACTAGGCTTAAGAAATCTTTCAATAATTCAAGAAGTTTTAAAAAATATTAAAATGGTAGACAAAACAGAAATTAAATTAGAAGAAATACCTTTAAATGATAAAAAAACTTTTGAACTTTTAAAGTCAGGAGACACAAGTGGTATATTTCAACTAGAGTCATCTGGTATGACAGATGTTCTTATAAAAATGAATGTAAGCTCAGTTGATGATATAGCTTTAACAAGTGCCTTGTATAGACCTGGACCACAAGACAATATTCCATTATTCATTGAAAGAAAAAATAATAGTGGAGCAAAATATTCTATTGACAAAAATGTGGAAGACATTTTAGAATCAACATTTGGAATTATTGTTTATCAAGAACAAATAATGCAAATGCTTCAAAGGGTTGCTAACATGAGTTTGAGCAGAGCCGATATTGTTAGAAGAGCAATTGGTAAAAAAGATAAAAATCTTATGACACAGTTCAAAGAAGAATTTATTGAAGCTGCAATTAAGAATGGTTATTCTCAAAATAAAGCAAATGAAATATGAGTTTATATTGAAAAGTTTGCACTATATGGATTTAATAAATCTCATGCAATAGCATACTCATTAATAAGTTATTGAATGGCATACTTAAAAGCAAATCATAAATCATCTTTCTATTGTTCTTTATTAAATGGTTCAATAAGAAATGAAGTTAAAACTTCTCAATATTTAAATGAAATAAAAAATGCAGGATTTAATATTAATCCTCCTACAATAAAAAATCCTAACAGTATTTATATTTATCATAATAATATGATCAATATTCCAATGAACATAATAAAATTCATTGGACCTGAATTCTTAAAAAATATTAAAGAATTATTTAAAACTAATAAATCAGCTTTTGACAATATACTTTTATTCATAGGAAATATGAAAGATAAAGGATTAAGTGAACAAAGATATATAGCCTTAGTTTATTCGGGAGCATTTGATTGTTATGGGTTTTCTAGAAAAGATTTAATAACAAGAAGAGAACAGATATTCAACTTAGCATCAACAGCTACATTATTAAATGATCCTAATATGACTTTAGATTTAGAAAAGAAAAAAGATAAGCCAGAAGAAATAGTTGGTTTTGAAAAAGAATATTTAGGATTCTTTGTCTCTGCTCATCCACTTTCTATAATTAGACAAAAAATTATAAACAGTGATAAATTAAGAACTTTAAATAGTTTAAAAGATGAAGGTATAGTTTGTGATGTTTTAATAAACATAGAAAACATAATTACTAAAAAAGATAAAAACGGAAATGAAATGGGATTCATAGATATAATGGATGAAACAGACACTCTTGTTGTAACTGTTTTCTCTTCTGTTTTTGAGAATTTAAAACCCAAATTAAATCTCGGTAAAAACCTGATTATTAAAATAAAAACACAAAAATTCAATAACAAAATTAATGCTGTGTTATTGGAAATTATCAAAGAGATATAATAAAAAGTGCCAAGGGCACTTTTTTTGTTATTATAGAATTAACGGTGAAAAATTATGAAAAACAAATTCTTACTTGTAGATGGTAATGCTTTAATTTTTAGAGCCTTTTATAGTTCTTATGGAAGAGCAACTCTAACAACAAAAAGTGGAATACCAACAAATGCAGTATACTCATTTATTAATATGCTTATGAATATCATTGAAAAAAATGATTATTTTTGCGTTAAGGTAGCTTTTGATAAAGGTAAAAAAACTTTTAGACACGATAAATTAAAAGACTATAAAGCAGGAAGAGCAAAAACTCCTTCTGAACTTGTAATGCAATTCCCTATAGTTAGAGAATTCCTTACACAAGCGAATATAGAATGATTTGAAGTAGACAATTATGAAGCCGATGACATAATTGGTTCTATTTCAAAAACTCTTGAAAGTAATAAAGATGTAGAAACACATATTCTTACTAGTGATCAAGATATGTATCAATTAATTTCTGATAAAACTTTTGTTTTATCTCCACAAATTGGAACAAGTGATCTAATGGTTTACAATAGAGAAAAATTATTTGAAAAATGAGGAGTAACTCCAGAACAGGTTATTGACTACAAAGGTTTAAGAGGAGACTCTTCTGACAATATTAAAGGTGTAGCTGGTATTGGAGAAAAAAGTGCCAAAGAATTATTACAAGAATTTGGAACACTAGAAAATATTTATGAAAATATAAATAAAATAAAAGGTGCTAAACAAACAAAACTCTTAGCAGGAAAAGAAGATGCTTTCCTATCAAAAGAAGTAGCAACTATCTATAAAGATATGGAATTGAATAACATAAGTTTTGAAAAAACAATCATAGACTTCTCTGGTCTAAGAGATTTCTTTATAAGATATGAAATGAACTCTCTTTTAAAAAAATATAATTCAAGAAATGAAGAACCTGTTCAAGAAATAAAAATGAATTATGAAAAATTAGATAAATGAAATAATAAATATAATGATAAGGAAAATTATATTTATTTAGAAACTTTAAATGACAATTATCATACAAGTGACGTCATTGGAATCTCGATTGTAAACTCAAAAGGAAATTTTTATTACTCATTTAAATCAAGTGAAGAAATAAATATTTTCAACTGAAGTGAATCTGTTTTAGATGATCAATTCCAGTCTTTCTTGTTAGATGGAAAATTTAAAACTTATGATGTTAAAAAAACTATAGTAGCTTTAAAAAAGATGGGATATAAAATTAAACCAGAACTTTTCATTTACGACATGATGATAGCTTGCTATGTTATAAATTCAAATATTAAATCAAATTTTGAACAACACGTAGTGATGATAGATCCTTCTAATGAAATAAAAACATTTGAAGAAATTTTTGGTAAAGGTGTTAAGAGAACTCAAATAATTGATGAAAAAATTAAAATGGATTATTTAGTTTCAAAAGCACTAATAATAAAAAACTATGAAGAAGAAATTTTAAAACAACTAAACGAAAACAATCAAATGAGCCTTTATGAAAAAATAGAATTACCTTTTGCAAAAGTTTTAATAGATATGGAAATAGAAGGTATACAAGTAGATAGACAAGAACTATCAATACAAGAAAAAAATATTTTAGAGTTATTAAATAATTTAGAAGTTGAAATAAAAAAAGATTTAAGTGAATATATTGATGATAATTTCAACATAGGTTCACCTAAACAATTAAAAGAACTTTTATTTGAAAAGATGAAACTACCAGACTACAATAAAGGAAGCACTGACAGAGAGACACTTGATATGTTAGAAGATAAGCATCCAGTTATTTCAAAAATAATTGCTTTTAGAAAATATAGTAAGTTACATTCAACATACTTAAAAGGTTTTGAAAAATTTATTCACCCAGACAGTAAAGTTCATACAATATTTAATCAAACTCTTACAAATACAGGAAGACTTAGTTCAAGTTATCCAAACATGCAAAACATTTCTGTAAGAGACGAAGAACAAAAAAATGTTAGAAAAATATTTATAATTAATGATGAAAATATTTATTTAAGTTTTGACTATTCTCAAATTGAATTAAGAGTTTTAGCTGATATTCTTAAAGAAGAAAAACTAATTCAAATTTTTTCAATGAAAAGAGATATTCACTCTGAAGCTGCTAGAAGTATTTTTAATTTAAGTGAAAGCGAAGAAGTAAATTCAGATCAAAGAAGGGTAGCTAAAATTTTCAACTTTGGTATCCTTTATGGATTAAGTGATTTTGGTTTAGCAAAAGATTTAAAAATATCTATTCCTCAAGCAAAAGAATATATAAAAGCTTATTATCAAGGTTTCCCTCAAATATTAAAATTTAAAGAAGAAGTTATTAAATTTGGATATGAACATGGTTATGTTGAAACTTTAGGAAATAGAAGAAGATATATTTATGAATTAAGTAACTCAAACTATATGGTTAAGCAATTTGGAGAAAGAGCTGCAGTTAATGCTCCGATCCAAGGAACTGCTGCAGATATTTTGAAAGTGGCAATGATAAATGTTTTTAAAAACTTAAATGAAAATGATCTTGAATCAAAAATGGTTGCTCAAATACACGATGAAATAATCTTATTGGTTAAAAAAACAGAACTAGAGCAAGTTAAAGAAATAGTTCTAGAAACTATGAAAAAAGCATATGACGATTTATTAGAAGTATCAAACAAACAAAGAAAAGCTCTTGTTGAGTTAGAAATCAACTACTCACAAGCAAGCGATTGATTTAACTTAAAATAAGGAGGCTACAAAAATGCCAGAATTACCAGAAGTTGAGACCGTTATTAGGGTCTTAAATAAAAAAATTAAGGGTCTTACAATTGAAGATGTAAAAATAACATATCCAAACTTAATAAAATCAGATATATCAATTCCTGAATTCGAAAAAACTTTAAAAGGTAGAAAAATAGATGCTGTTTCAAGGATTGCTAAACACATAATCTTTGAATTACAAGATTTGGTTATGATTAGCCATTTAAGAATGGAAGGTAAGTGATTTGTTTATGATAAAGGTACTTTATATGATACAAAACATGTAGAAGCTATATTTACTTTAAGTGATAATAAAATGCTTATTTACACTGATACTAGAAAATTTGGAACAATTCATTTGCAAAGCAAATCATCATATAAAGAAGAAAAACCAATCAATAAAGTTGGTCCAGAGCCCTTTGATAGCAGTTTAAACGGGCAATACCTTATGGATATAATGTCTAAGTCAAACAAACATATTAAAACTGTTCTGCTAGACCAGACAAAGATATCAGGAATAGGTAATATTTATGCAGATGAAATCTTGTTTGATGCAAAAATACACCCTGAAAAAAGAGCTAGTTCTTTAGAACTTAAAAACTATGAAGATATACTAAAATCTTCTATAAAAATCTTGAAAAGATCTATAGAACTTGGTGGTTCTACAATTGACAGTTATCAACCAGAACAGGGGATAGATGGTAAATTTCAAAATGAACTTAAAGTTCATTTAAGAAAATCAAAACCTTGTTTTGATTGTGGAAGAATTATTGAAAAAATAAAAGTAAATGGAAGAGGAACTTACTTCTGTAAAGAATGTCAGTTTTTATATTAAAATGTGGATAACTCAAAAAACACCTTTATTAAAGGTGTTTTTATCTTATTTTTATTAACATTTGATATGCAATTTTATAAAAAATATTAAATATGTTTCAATTTTTTTTCTTTTTTTTATTATTAATAAGCAAAGGGTTGGAGGTAACTTATGGATAATTTTAGCTATAGAGTAGTTCTTAAAAATATTGCAGACAGCTCAAATAACAAAATAATAACTTACCTATACCAACCAATAATAGGATCAAAAGCCGTTGCTTTATATAATACTTTAATTAATGAATCTTACATCTTGAGTGATTTTAAGAAAATAACTCTTTCTAATACAAGGTTATCTAAAATTACTGGAATTAGTTTAAATACACTACCTAAATACTTTAAAAAATTAGAGGCTTTAGGTTTGTTAAGAACTTTAGAAAATATTGAAAAACAAACTGTCATTTTTAATGTTTATTCACCATTAGAACCTGCTGAATTCTTTAATAATCAAGTTTTTAATAGTGCTTTATTAGGTAAATTAAAAAAAGATGATTATGAACTTGTCAGATTTACTTTTAGAGATGAAGGTGAAATATCAATTGAAAGTGGATATAAAGACACTTCTTCAAAATTTGCAGAAGTTTTTGGAGAGATTGAAGATATTAAATCAGTTGAATCACCAATGATTAAAGCAAAACCAAAAAGAACCAATGCTCTATTAAAAGGGCTTGATTATGCTAATTTAATTGAATCTTTAGAAAATGAAGATGTAATAATAAGCAAAAACAACCAAGTTGTTAAAAAAGCAATAGAAGATGTTTTTGGGTCATATAATATTAGTCAATTTGAAATAAAAGAAATAATCAAAAAAATATATTCAAAAGAATCATGTTCTTTTGAAACTGCTGTATTTTATGGAGAAGTTGCTAAATTAGTGTTTAAAAAAGATGAATTTGAAACTACAGTTCCTGAATTTGATGCTACTTTAAATATTCAAAACCAAAAAAACAAAAAGTTAAGCGAAATGGAAACTATCGAACCAGAAGAGTATTTATTAGCATTATTAAACTCTAAAGAAAAGAAAGTTTCAAAACTTGAAAAAATTCACAATGAAATAATTGCAGACCTTCAAAATAAATTCAAATTAAGAAATGGTGTTATAAACTGTTTATTTGATTTTGTTTTCTTAAAAAATAAAGGTCAAATAGTACCTAATTATATTTATAAAATAGCTTCAACTATGTCTGAAAATGGATTTAAAACAGCAAATGAAGCATTTGAATATTTAAAAGTTGCTCACCAAAAATCAAGATCTAAAGTAAAATCAAATATTGATATAAAAACTAATTTAAATCCAAAATGAGATGAAGCTTTAAATAAAAAAACTTACAAAATTGAAGTTGAAGATGACTTAACATTTGAAAAAACCGGATGAGGTGATTATTAATGTTAAAATTCAGTTTAGAAGATATTAAGAATCATAAAGATTTAAAAGAATTAATTTCAAAACACAATATTAGTGACCAAATTCTTGAAAACAATATACTTGTTATAAATAGATTTTTAAATGACTATATATACTGTTCAAAAGAAGAGGGAATGGAATTTTGTAAACAAACAATACCTGGGTTACAACAAAAACTAGTATATAAAAATAATCTATTTTACATATCTAGCAAAAATTGTAAACATTGAATATTTGAAAACAAAGACCATAAAATACTTAAAAACATCATTCATGCAGATTTTGATTTACAAGAAAATACCCAAACTATAGGTGATTATATTGAAACACTTGATTTATCTAAAATGAGTCAAGAATCAAAAACTCTTTTTACAAAAATAAGAGAAAACATTACTAACAATTCTCATAAAGGGCTTTATTTATATGGTGCTCCAGGAATAGGTAAAACTTTCATTATGAAGAGACTTGCCAACACATATGCAAAGAAAGATAAGAAAGTTATATTTGTGACTGTTAACAAGCTTGTAAAGATAGTTAAAGACACTTTTAACCAGCAAGAAAAAACAGAACTTTCAAAGTTTTATGATGATTGTTTAAAAGTTGATGTTTTAATACTTGATGATATAGGAGCTGAAATAGTAAGTGACTGAAGTAGAGACGAACTATTATTTGGGATATTAAATCATAGGTTGGAAAATAAAATGATTACCTACTTTACTTCAAATTTCTCAATTTCAGATCTACAAAAGTACTATTTAAACAAAAGAGTTACTGGTGTAGAGGAAAAGAAATTTGAAATGCAAAAGACATTAAGATTTACAGAGAGAATAAAAGGCCTTTCAAATGAATTTGAAATGACAGGTAAAAACCAAAGATATTAGTGGAATTATTTTCCATATATAAAAAATTAATATGGAAAAAATGGAAATAAAATTTTATTGTTTTGTTTAATAAATAAGGCAATAAGGTATAAAATTAAATCGTGAAAGGAATTGACTAATATGAAAAAAATAGCAATTAACGGATTTGGAAGAATTGGTCGTCTAGCATTTAGACAATTATTCTTATCAAACGATATCGAAGTTGTAGCAATTAACGACTTAACTGATTCAAAAAAATTAGCATACTTATTAGAATTCGATTCAGCTCAAGGAAAATTCATGAGTGGAAAAATTGAATCTAAAGAAGGAGCTATTATTGTTGATGGAAAAGAAATCAAAATTTTAGCTGAAAGAGACCCAAAAAACTTACCATGAGGTGAAATGGGAATTGACTTAGTAGTAGAATGTACAGGATTCTACGCTGACAAAGCTAAATCACAAGCTCACATTGAAGCAGGAGCAAAAAAAGTAATTATTTCAGCACCTGCATCAGGAGATTTAAAAACAATCGTTTTTGGTGTAAACCACAAAACATTATCAGCAGAAGACACAATCGTTTCAGCTGCATCATGTACAACAAACTGTTTATCACCAGTAGCAAAAATCTTAGATGAAAAATTTGGAGTTGTTAAAGGATTAATGAACACAATCCACGCAGTAACAAATGATCAAAGATTATTAGACTTAGCTCACCCAGAAGACTTACGTCGTGGGCGTGCAGCTGCATGAAACATCGTTCCATCAAAAACTGGAGCAGCAGCAGCAATTGGTAAAGTATTACCAAACTTAAATGGAAAATTAGATGGATTAGCATTACGTGTTCCAACTATTACAGGATCAATCGTTGATTTAACTGTTGAATTAGCAAAAAACACAACAGTTGATGAAATCAACAATGCAATTAAATCAGCAGTTACAAGTGACGCTGAATTAGGATTAGCATTAGAGTACTGTACAAAAGAAATCGTTTCTCAAGACGTAATTGGATCAACATATGGTTCAATCTTTGATGCAACATTAACAAGAGTTATGGAAGTTGAAGGAAAACAAATGGTTAAAGTATTCGCATGATACGATAACGAAAACTCATTTACTTCTCAATTCATCCGTACAATTAAACACATGTTAAGTTTATAATTTTCTAAATATATACAATAAGCATATTTTTAAATCGATAGTAATATTGAGGTGAAAATATGTTTTTTTATTCTAAAGATGAATTTATTGATTACATTTTAAATGTAATAGCTAAGGTTAAAAAAGACAATAACTTAAAAAAAGTAACTCAAATCCAAATTCAAAAAGTTATTTACATAGTTTATAGTTACTTTTTATTATTTAAAGAAAAAGTTGCTAATATTGAATTTGAAACTTGAAGGTGGGGACCTGTTATATATGACTTGTGAAAAAAACACACTTCTTATTCAAGATCTGATATACCAATTACTTATATAGAAAAAATAGATAAGGATATAAACAAAAATTTTGAAATGGATAACAAAATTGCTTATGAAATAGTAAAGTTCCTTTTAAACTTAAAATCCTGAGATATTGTTGTTATTTGTCATGAACAAACTCCTTGAAAAAAACTTTATAAACCAAGTAAAAATACCCTAATAAAGGACCTAGATATAATAAGGTTTCACAATGAAAATGAAGATAATTTTTTTCATTATATAGATTTTATGGTCAAAAATGTTTTAAAATAATTAGGTATAGGAGAACGAAAAATGAAAAAAACATTAAATGATATTCAAGTATCTGGAAAAACTGTTCTTGTTAGAGTTGACTTTAACGTTCCATTAAAAGATGGAGTTATAACAGACGATAACCGTATTAGAGCAGCACTACCAACAATTAACCACTTAATTGAAAATGGAGCAAAAATAGTATTATTTTCACACTTAAGTAGAATTAAAGAAGAAGCTGATAAAGCTAAAAAAACTTTAGCACCAGTTGCTAAAAAATTAGAAGAGTTATCAGGAAAATCAGTTAAATTTGTTCCTCAAACAAGAGGTGAAGAATTAGAAACAGCTATTAAATCATTAAATGAAGGAGAAATTCTTTTATTTGAAAACACACGTTTTGAAGATGTTCAAAATGGTGAAGTTGTTAAATTTGAATCAAAAAACAATGCTGAATTAGGAAAATACTGAGCTGGATTAGGAGATGTGTTTGTAAATGATGCATTTGGTACAGCACATAGAGCTCACGCTTCAAACGTAGGGATCGCATCAAACATAGCTGAAAGCTGTGTAGGATTCTTAGTTCAAAAAGAATTAGAAATGTTAGCAAAAGGTATTGATAAACCAGAGCATCCATTTGTAGCAATTATTGGTGGGGCTAAAGTTTCTGATAAAATCGGTGTTATCGATAATTTATTAGAAAAAGCTGACAAAATTATTATTGGTGGAGGAATGGCATATACATTCTTCAAAGCACAAGGTCACAGTATTGGTAAATCATTATGTGAAGAAGATAAAGTATCATTAGCAAAAGAATACTTAGATAAAGCTAATGGAAAAATTATTTTACCAATTGACTCAGCAAATAATACTGATTTTAAAGATACAGAACCAACAATTTCAGGTGTTGATTTACCAGAAGATGTAATGGGATTAGATATCGGACCAAAATCAATTGAATTATTTGAAGATATTTTAAAAGATGCGAAAACAGTTGCATGAAATGGACCAATGGGAGTATTCGAATTTGAACACTACAACAAAGGTACTTTAGCGGTTTGTGGAGCTATTGCTAACTTAAAAGACTCATTCACATTAATTGGTGGAGGAGACTCAGCTGCAGCTGCAATCCAATTAGGATTTAAAGAAAAATTCACACACATTTCAACAGGTGGTGGAGCTTCATTAGAATACATGGAAGGTAAAACTTTACCTGGTGTAGAGGCAATTCAAAATAAATAATTAATTAGAACACGGATATAACCGTGTTTTTTTAATTTATAATTAAAAAAGGTGATAAGTTTGAAAACTAAAAGCAGGAGCATTGATAATACAGAGTGAATAACTAATATGTTTTTTGATTCAAAATATATATACTTTTCAGATAGCAAACCAAATAATAAAACTAATACTTTATGTTTTATTGATAAAAATATATTTAAAGAAAATTTAAAAGTTAAGCAAGACATGTATAGATCATTTCTTGCTCACCCAAACCCTTTGTTATCTTCAATTCAATTATCTTCAAATACAGATTTAGAAATATATGGTATATATGATAATTACATACAAAACTTTGTTTCTATAGAAGACAAAAAATACATAAGTTTTATAATCAATGGCAAAGTTTATACAGCAGATGTTTTAGATTTAAAAGTTTTATATGAAATTCAAATATTAAAAGTAATTGGAAGTAATTTAGTAATAATAAAAAACAACAAGACTTTATTGGTTGATAAAAACTTTAAGGATATAAAAACTTTTGAATATGATTTAATAGATATTATTGAGTTTGAAAATAATTATATAGTTCATAAAGCAGATGAAACAATAGTTTTAATGGATCAAAATTTTAAGGAAATAGATGTAATTGAACCGAATAGTAATTTTAAGAAAATTTACTACATAAACAAAAGAAACATCCTAATAAGTTATAGAGATGATTTAAACACTTTGATTTACAACTTTCTAACAAAAAAAACTGAGGAATTTGATCAAAGTTTTATAAAAAGAGCCATTATGTTGGATGAAAACATATTAATGGTGAAAAAATTTGAAAAAAATGACCCAAGAGATTTGTTAAAATTAATATATTAGTATACAATTATACTAGTTTGAAAGGCTAGGTACCCTCAAAATGAATCCAATTTTAAGACCTCATGATGGAAATCACCCAGAATTCGGTTATTTCTTTCAAGACATACAATTGTATTTTAGTTTCGGAGCATTCGTGTTTGCTTTACTTGTTATAATAGCAGCAAGTATTATAAACATAACTGTTTATCTAAAAACTAAAACTAAAAAAAGTAACGTACTACAAAAAGATTTATTTAAAGCATTGTCAATTAAAACAAACTATACAGATATTAAATTAATGTATGGACAAAGAAAAAGAGTTAACAACCACTTTAACTATAGAGCTGCTTATCAAGAATTACATTTACCAAAATGATATGAAGAAAACAACTCGTTAAAGGGAACAATGTTAATGTTATATAACTTCACAAATATCTTAGATATACGTGAACAATCTACAAACTTTTGAAGTAGATCAATCTACTGTCATATATTAGCTGCATTTGGTGTAGCTGCAAACTTATCTTCATACCTAAGCTTTAGATTCTGTAATCTAGGAGCATTATCAGTTATGAACTTAAACTGATTGTTTGTAGCATTATCAGCAGCAGGAACAGTTATGTTAATAGCTGCTTGAGCATGATGAATTAAAATCTTTAGTAAATTAATTAAAAAATTAGATGAAATAACTGTTGGTAATTTACCAGATGATGAGAAAAAGCAAGTAATGAGTTTATTCAAATTACAAGCTTCAATCCCATTCACAATAAACACAACAATTATTATTCCTAGAGAAATTGATGAAGAGGGAAAAGAATCTTCACCAAAAGCTAAAAAAGAAAAATTAATATCTTAAGATAAAAAAAATAACTCATATGAGTTATTTTTTTTATCTATATTAACCTTGAGTTTGTTGTGCTTCAAAGTTTCTTTGTTTTTCAGCCAATCTTGAGTAGTCTTGATATTGAACTTTGTCAGCTCTTGATCAAATACCTTTGATTATTCTATTTATTGTATAAATAATGAATAATTGCATTGCTATTCTGTAAGCTGCTCAAGTTGCATTGAATAATGCACCCAAGAAACCTCTTCTTCTGTCGAACATATCGGCAAAAATAGAAATAATTGACAATACTGAGTTGATTAATTGTAATATCAATCCTATTGTTGCAATGATTAAGTTAATTACTGCAACAAAGTTCATAATAAAGTAACCAAATCCTTTTTTGTCTCAAGTTGCTTTTGCATTAGGTGTTGCAAATAATAAACAATTTAAAACACCTCATGCTAGGATTGCTCCAAAAACAATAACAACGATTTGATCTGCTAATCCTGCTTCAAATATAGCTCCTTTACGAGAGAATTGTGATAAAGCAAAGTATATTACTAAAGCTAATCCTCCTGAAACCAATGAATTTCCACCATATCCTTTAGATATTGTGAATTTAGGACTTATTGTTGATTCAATTGGTATGTTTCTCATTTGTGCCAAAACAAATGGAGTAAATAAACCACCAATTGAAATTGAGAACAATGCTAAAATGTATCTGTTATTTAATAATGTAACATCATCTGCTTTTTTTAAGAAGTTGATGATGTAACAACAAAAGAATACGTTAGTTATTGAGAAGAAACCTACAACGGCAAACAACATTGGCGCATAAACTCAAGAAGTATAACTTTTATCAAACATATAGTATGTAAATACTAACAATAAAAGTATTCCTGAAAATAAACCAAAGTAATTTGCTCATTTAAGCATTCTTCTAATTGAACTCATTTCTCTGTTTCCTTCCATAATTACACCTCCTTAAGAGAATTGTACCACCAATAATATACAAAAAAATAACTAGTTAATAACTAGTTATTTTTTATGTATTCTATAACTTCTTCTTTTGGAGGTCTATTTTTTATAAGTACTTTATATTCACCAAAAGCCTGTTCTTTACTCTCTATTCCTATGTAGAAATATGGATCTTTTATTAATTCATTATCTGGAATTTCTTCTCCAGAAATGAATGTTTTTCCTCCTGGTTGAGGAATTGCTCTATATATTTTTTTTGGTCTATCTATTTTTGTAAGACTAGTGTTTTTCTCTTCGTTTATATGAGCAATTACTTTAGCTCTCATATCTGATTGTAAATCATCCATAAATCAGTTTATCATTTGAGATTTTAGTTGGAAATCAATATTTTCTGGGAAAAATATTCCTCAATCAAGACTATCTTCTCCATCAATTCAAACTTCCATTGTTATTTCTAATTCAAAATTATTTGTAAATTGAGATTTTATTTCACTTAAATCACTAAATCTTTCACTAGAATTCCCACCATATAACCTAACTTCTTTTTTGTTTATAGTTGCAAACACATTTATATAATAAAAAGTTCCGTTGTTTGGATCTGTATATTGTTCAATAACAAGTCTGTGGTTTTGAACATCCATTTTATTCAAGTCTTTTTTTGCATCTACAAATTCTTTGCTAAAGACCTCAACGTTATTGTTTGCAGATTCTGTAAATCCAGTAAAAGTTGTTGAAATCATATTTATTTTATAAATGTTTGAGTCTCTCTCTGGTATAGAATCAAACATTAATTGAATACAATCTGTTAAAGATTTTGTAAATTCATCTGATGAAAGTTCAGCTACCTTAATACCGTTTTTATTTTCTCATTTTATATCATTTCAATTTAAATTTTTAAAATCATAACTATATTTAAAGTTCTTTATTACAGTTTGAGAAGGGGCAAATAATGCATAATTTATAATTGGTGCTGTAGAACCTACAGTTAAAGCAGATACACTTAAAATACCTAATAGCTTTTTCATTCTTATCCCTCCATAATTAATCTAATTATAATATAAAAAAATAGTCCTAATTGGACTATTTTGAAACTGCTTTATTTTTAGCTTTTTGTTCTTTTAGTTGAATACGATATTGTCTATCTTCTTCATCTTCTTTTTTTTGTTCTAAAGCTATTTTTTCCATTTCTTCAGGAGTTAGAAGTCTGATTAATTTTTCATATTCAGCAATTTCTTTAACTCTTTCTGATTTTGGATCCATAGCAGCCATTTTTGGTTTGTAGTATAAGTGGTATTGTAATACCGCTCATACAACCACACCAATAAAGTAAACAATTTGGAAAATACTACTTATAAGTGCTTGTAAGTTGTCTGAAGATCCTACTTTTCCACCTTCTGGACTTATAAATGGAGTTAATAATGAAGTTGCAAAGTAACTACCTAATACAAATAATAAGAACAGTGCTGTAATACTTCATGCTATATATTCTCAAATTCTAACTTTAACATTTTTTCTAATACCTTGTACGATTACAGTTGGTATTATTGTTCCATATATTGCTATCAATAAAATTGAAGCACAACTAGCAATTGTTGCATAGTTTAATGGTGAAGATTGTCCTGTAGCTCCTCTAATAATATCTGGTATGAATAAAAATATTATTGCACATATTACAAATAAAATTATTGTTGAAACAACTCCAGCCACAGGAATATTTTCTTTGTTTTCTTTTTTAAATACTGGTGAAATATATCCTTGACTTGATAAAGGTTCTAAAGTTGAACCACCAAACATTGTAATTTGTAATGAAGAGTTAAATCTCATTAGTATAGTACAAATAATAATTAATATTGGACCAAAACTCTTTAAGAAGTTATTATCCGGGAATAATTGAGTATTTGGGTTTGAACTAAATGGTACCCCACCAACTGCAAACATAGTTATTAATGAGAATACTATGTAAAAAGCTGTTGTTGCAATCATAATTATTACGATTGCAATTGGCATATTTCTACCTCTATTTTTTATATTTTTACCTGTTGTTATAAATGTTTCTATACCACCAAAAGCAAAGAAACATGTTGTAAATGCCTTTGTGAATCCGTCCAATGTAAGTTTTGCTTCTGCATATTCTTCAAACGGATTTTTATTTACACTTAAATTCATAAATCCTGCTGTTAATCCAAAGATCATTAATAACACTGTTATTCCTCAAGTCATATAACCTATTATTAAACCAACATATTTATATTTTTTAATTCCAAAAAATATAATAGTTGCAGCAAACATATAAAGTGCAAAAGCAATAAGGTCAAGGTATAAATGACCTCAATTTCCTCAAGCGTCATTAAAGTTCGCTCTAACCATTGTAACTATTAAAGCCATACCAATAACTGGAATAACTGAATAGTTAAAGAATCCCATCAATAAACCTCAGAACTTACCAAAAGCAGTTCTTGAATATTGACTTCCTCCACCATTTGCTTGTGGATGGTATTTAACTAATTTAGCAAAAGCTCAAGCACACATAAATGCTATGAAACCTTCTAATACAAATATTCATATAATATTAAGACCAACACCTGATCTTTCCCCGTTAGCGTCGGGAGAAGAAAGTACTATGTCTGCAAAACTTGCTGTGAATGTAATTCCAGCAATAAATGTAAACCCAATTCAAATTATTGAAAATAGGCCTAATTGCTCCTTTTTCGTTTTCATTATTCTATTTTACCTCTACTTTTTTGTTTAAAATTACTGGAATGATTAGCGGATTTCTTCTTTTATATCTAAAGATGAAAGGTGATAATGATTCCTTTATCGCATTCTTAATCGCACCAAATGTTGGTTTTTGTGATTTAAGAACTTCTTGTACTGCATTTGTTACTATGTTGATTGATTCAGCAATAACGTTACCGCTATCTCTTACATAGAAACTTCCCCTTGAAACAATTCTTGGAGGGGCAGATAACTTATTAGCTTGTGAATCTATTGAGATAATTACAGCCATTAAACCATCTTTACTCAATATGTTTCTTTCTCTAATAACGTTACTTGCTTTTCCTGTCATATCTTTTCCGTCAATGAAGACTGCTTCAGCAGGAACTCTTTTTCCTACCTGACCAACACCGTTATGTAATTCGATTTGATCTCCATTGGCCACAACAAATACATTATGTGGTTTAACATTAACTTTTGTTGCTGTTTCACCATGAATTTTTAACATTCTATATTCACCGTGCATTGGCATAAAACATCTTGGTTTTAATAAAGTGAATAATAGTTTTTGTTCTTCTTGGCTGGCATGCCCTGAAGTATGGATTTTATTATCAGCACTATTTTCAATAACATTAGCACCAATTCTTGTTAATTTATTAATTACATTTTCAACATCAGCTCTATTACCTGGAATAGGTGATGAAGACATAATTACTGTATCTCCAGGAATTATTTTAATTGTTTGGTGTTCCATTCTAGAAATTCTAGATAGAGCAGCCATAGGTTCTCCTTGACTTCCTGTACATAAAATCATTATTTGATTTTTTGGGAAGTTATCAATTTCATTTGGTTTAATAAACATTTTGTCATTGATATTTAAGTGACCCATTTGTCTAATTATTTTAATAATTCTTTCAATACTTCTACCTATAACAACAATTCTTCTACCATACTTGTTAGCTAATTCAATAATATGTTGAAGTCTGTGTACGTTTGATGCAAATGAAGCAATAATAATTCTTCCTTTTGATTTTAAGAAATGTGTATCAATGTTTTGAATAACTTTTCTTTCACCAATTGTATATCCTTCAACCTCTGCGTTAGTTGAATCTGCCATTAACAATTCGATTCCATCATTTCCTCATGAAGCTAATCTTTGTACGTTAGCGTCATGACCTAATGGTGTTCAGTCAAATTTGTAATCTCCTGTTGAGAAGATTGCACCATTAGGTGTTTGAACGTGAATACCAAATGCATCTGGTATTGAGTGGTTAACTGCTGCAAATTGAATTGTAAAGTTCTTTGTTGAATAAACATCATTTTCTACATATTCTTTAACAACGGTTTTGTTTTGTAATTTGTATTCTTTCAATCTATCTCTAATTAAAGCAGCAGCTAAAGCTGGAGCATAAATTACAGGTACATCTACTTGTTGTAGAAGGTAAGGAATACCTCCAATGTGGTCTTCGTGACCGTGAGTAATAAATAATCCTTTTAATTTTGAATTATTTTCTACTAAGTAACTAAAGTCAGGTATTACTGCACTTACACCCAATTGTGTAGCGTCAGGGAACTTAACTCCGGCATCTATCATTATGATTTCGTCATTATATTCGATACAATAAGTGTTTTTACCAACTTCTTCTAATCCACCTAAAGCGTAAACTTTAGTAGGGAAAGGTGCTTGTGGTAATTTTTTCTTTGGCGGATCTATGTTATCTGCCAATTTTTTAATTTCAATTTTTTTCTCTAAATCTGCAACTACGCTTTTTACCTGTTGTAGAGACTCTTGTTTTTTGTCTTCCATATTATCAACTCCTTGTATTTAATTGTAAAAATTTGTAAAAAGATACTTTAATAGTATTTAAATTGTATTATCGTTTCCAAATAATTTAAAAAGTCATAGTTACTAGTATTTTAGCAAAAAACACAGATAAATAAACAAAAAAGTGATAAAAAAAATAAAAAAAAGCAATTAAAATGCTTTTTAAATTACTATTCAGCTTTCATCTTTAAAGTTAGGATCTTCTTGATTGATTCTATCGTAATATAGGTTACCTTGATTGTGTTCTAACTCGTGTTGGAAAACAATTGCATGATATCCTCTTAAAGTTAAATCAACTTCTTCTTTTGTTAATCAATCATAACCTTGAACTTGTATTTTATAACTTCTTGGAACTATACCTTTGTGGTCTTTGTCCACACTTAAACAACCTTCTCCATCACTTAAACATCCTATTTGATCGCTTTTTGCAACTATTTTTGCATTAACCATTGCAAATTCTTCTACATCATTTCCTTCTAAATCTCATTCAAATCTAGTAAAGAACATATTTGTGTTGCTTCCTATTTGGGGAGCTGCTAAACCAACAGCTGGTCTTAAATAGTCTTCGTTTTCTTTTTTATTCAAATCTGGATCTTGGCTATATCTTACAAAATCAATTAATTTGTTCATTACCAATTCATTTTCACTGCTTAGAGGTAACTCCACATCAACTGATTTGTTTCTAATAACCTCTGGTTGAGTGTCTTTTCATAATCATTTGTTTGTTGGAATTTCCTTTTGTAGTAAGTCTTTTGTTAAATCTAATTTCATAAATCAATACCTCAACTTTGATTATATATTAAATATTTTTTGTATAATATAAAAGCAAAGGAAATAATACTATGAGAGTTATAAGTGGACGTTTCAGAGGAAGAAAATTAGCTACATTAGAGGGTATGAATACCAGACCAACCATAACAAGAGTTAAAGAAGATATGTTCAATGTCTTGAATAACTATTTTGTTTTTGAAAATAAGGTCTGTTTAGATCTTTTTGGTGGTAGTGGAGCTCTTTCTTTAGAAGCACTTTCAAGGGGTATTGGTTTTGCATATGTAAACGATCACTATAAACCTGCTTTAGAAATAATAAAAGAAAACTTTAGGGGTTTAGATAAAGATGAATATGAACTATTCAATCTAGATTACAAAAGAATGTTAGATTATTTATCAAACTTAAACAAAAAAATGGATTTAATATTTTTTGACCCTCCATTTGCAAAAGTTGAATATTACTATGAATTTTTTAAATATATATATGACAATGAATTATTAAATAATTATGGTATATTAATAATGGAATCAGAATTGCCACTGGATATGTCCAAAATAGCAATTCTGAATACTTTGAAATATAAGGATTTCAAAAATAAGCATTTATATATTTTAAGACTAGAAAAAGGAGACCTAAATGATGAATAAACAAGGTAAAATAATTATTTTATCAGGACCTTCAGGTGTTGGTAAAGGTACAATTAATAAAGAATTAGCACAAGATAAATCATTAAACTTAGTTCAATCAATCTCTATGACAACACGTGCTCCAAGACCTGGAGAAGTTGATGGAGTTAACTACTTTTTCGTTGATAAAGAAACTTTTAAAGATTCTATTCAACACAATGAATTAATCGAATATGCTGAATTCATTGATAATTTTTATGGAACACCAAGAAAAACTGTATATGACAAAATCGCAAAAGGTGAAAATGTTATTTTAGAAATCGAAGTTGTTGGTGCAACCCAAGTTCTTAAAAAAGAAAAACCAGAAAATTTAGTTTCTATTTTCTTAATGCCACCAAGCTTAAAAGCCTTAGAACAAAGACTAAGAAAACGTGGTACTGAAAAAGAAGAAATCATTAAACAAAGATTAGACAAAGCTTTATTAGAAATTCCGTTAAAACACAAATACCAATACATTATTGAAATTGATAGTGTTGAAAACGCAGTTGCAAAAGTTAAAGAAGTTTTAGCAAAAGAAAATACATTAAGTGTAGATCCTTCTGAAAGTAAATACTTTAAATTAAAAGATAAAGTAGCTCAAATCGTAAGTGAACAATATGAGTTCTTCGTAAATAATTGAAGAGAAAATGTTCAAAAAGTTGGTGGAGAAAAAATCGATGCAAGTTTTGATTTCAAAAACTACTTAGTAGAATTATTAACAGACAAAACTTACGCTCACGTATTGGCAAGTGAAGATTTAAATATTCTTGACAACTCAGAGTTCATTGAAACAATCGTAGAACACTTCATGATTGATGTTAACTTCTTCAGTATTGAACAAAAAGAATTCAAAAAATAATGAGATCTAGAAAAGAAGCGTTAGATATTTTATTTGAAGTATTAAACAATAATAAGTTTTCAAATAAATTACTTAACAATCTTATAAAAAAAGAAGCTATGTCAAAACAGGACATAGCTTTTATTTTTAAATTGGTATATGGAACCATTCAATACAAAATATATTTGGAATATGTAGTTAATAAAGTAATTGATCCAGAAAAAACTGATTATAAAATTCAAATACTGTTATGAATGAATTTATACCAGTTAAAGTTTTTAAAATCAAAACCTTACTATGTAATAAATGAGTCAGTTGAAGTTGCTAAATCTATAAATAAAAACTATGGAGGATTAGTTAATAAAGTTTCTAAGGAATTAGTTAATGAAAATTTATGGGAAGTAAAAATAAAAAATAAACAAAATATTTTTGCTTTAGAAAATGGATTTCCTTTTTGATTATTTAAAAAAATTGAAAATGATTATTCAAAAGAAAAAGCTTGTGAATTTATTTTGCACTCTAATAAAGAAAGTAAAATAAGTTTAAGATTAAATACATTAAAAATAAGTAAAGAAGAATTTGAAAAAAATATTTAGAAGAATTTGATTTAGAAAAATCTAAGTTGATAGATTATTTTTATTTATCTAAGAACAATATTGTTAATGAAGAAATTTTTAAAAAAGGACTTGTAACAATACAAGATCAGACAAGTGGTTTAGCTTCTCACATACTTAATCCAAAATTAGATTCAAAAGTTTTGGATATGTGTTGTGCACCGGGAGGAAAACTAACTCACTTATCACAGATAATGAAAAACTCTGGAACTATTGATGCTTATGAGTTACAAGAAAATAAAATAAAATTAATAATCGAAAACTTATCTAGACTAGATGTTAAAAATGTAAGTTTAAAATGTCAAAATGCTTTAGACATAGAAGAAAAAGAATATGATTATATTCTTTTAGATGCTCCGTGTTCTGGATATGGTGTAATAAGACAAAAACCAGAAATAAAATTAAAGAAACACTCTGATCAAGAAAATTTAGAATTAATAGATTTACAAGAAAAACTTTTGGACAAAGCTTATAAATGTATGAAGAAGGGAACTGAAATAGTTTATTCAACTTGTACAATCAATAAAGATGAAAATGAAAATCAAATAAATAAATTTTTAAACAAATATAAAGATGTTGAAATAATTTACGAAAAAATATTTTTTGGTGAAGAGTATGATAATGACGGATTTTATATATGTAAAATGAAAAAGAAATAATTTTCTTTTTCATTTTTTTTATTTTAATTATCAGGTGTGTCGATTGTTTCCTTGTGGAGGTATTGATGCTAAAAATATTAAAATTATTATTTGCAGTTTCTGGATTGAATTCAAGTGCAGCTTTAGTTATTCAACCAGAAATTATTAATTTATTAGAAAATGGTTTCTCTATTGAAAATCATGAGTTGAAAAAAGAACCATATTATTTATTAGAGTCATCTAGTTTATATAACAAAAATGTTGATATTAATTATCAACCAGACTCAACAATTTTTAAATTTGAAGTGAATGAGTTTATTACTTTAAAACAATTGCATTTAGATCACATGAAGGATTATTGATTTTTTTCAGACATAGAATTAAATTTTAGTAATATCCTTGAGAGAGATTCTAAATTAGAAAATAATGGAGTCACAATTCCCAACTTAACAGAAAGAAGTTATGATTTACAAATAAGTTTAGACAAACGTCAAGAATCTAAAACTATTGAAAAAGAGTTTAGTTATCACGATAAATGAAATGATGTTTTTATTTACACTAAACTTAATTTAGAGTTTAAGAAAATTTATACCAAAGGAGCTGAAGGTTTATCTGTTAGAGGATTTGTTCAAGAAGAAATTTTTAAAGATAGAAATGTTTTTGATAAAAACGATTCAAGAGTTCATTTTGCAAGACCATTAAGTGGTGGACTTGTTTTAACAAACTTATCATGTAATTTCACTTCTAGAAAAAATAGTTTTAAAGATGTTGAAGAGTCAGTTTACACTCACCATACAGGAAGTGATAAAAATTATTTATATTCAAGAAATGTTTTTGAAAACAAATTGATGTATGACGATAATTTTTATAAATTCTTAGGAATTGAAAAAGTTAGCACTCACAATCTAATAGTTAAAACTATAATGCCAGTTGATCCATTTGGTAAGGGGACTTTCATTGGTACTATAGATTTATATCAAGGATCAATTTGTGTTGCTGATAATGTAAAGGTTGTGTTTGTAGGGAAAGATGTTAACCAAGAAGATGAGTTTACTTATATTCAATATCAAAGTCGTTTCAAAAATTTAGATGTTACTGATGAAAAAATAAAAGAATATATTTCGAAGAATTATTTAATACCAGTAGACGAAATAATATTTGATAAGTCTGATATAGATAATTCAAGTGCTATTAAAAAATTTCATTCTCAAAAATTTACAACTTTTAAATATGACTTTAAAAAACCAAAAGGTGGAATCCTTACTATATATGTAAATATTTCACACACGTATAAAAAATTTGAAGAGAATGTTGTTATGTCTGATTGAACAAATGTTAATTTCTTCTCTACAAATAAAAATTATGATGTTGATGAATCAAGAGTTATAAGTGAGGGTGAAATACTGGGCAATGAGATTAGTTTCAAAGAAATAAAATTATCAGATAGCCAATTATCTTTAAGAAAAAATGAGAGTGTCGACATTTTCGTTTTAAATGCAGAAGAGTTTTTTGATATTCAAATTAAAGTTTCTAAAAATATTGAATATGAAATAATTGAAAAAAATATTATAAGAATTACAGGTTTGAGTTACGGATCTGGAATAATAGAAATAGATTCTATTGAAGCAAAATACAAAAAAACTATAAACATAAATATTGAAAAAGAGTTTGGTTATTTTGAATTAGCTGAAAATAATTTAAAAATAAAAAAAGGCGAACAAGGAACTTTAGATATATTATCTGATAACTTAAATGAACTTGTTGTTATAAATAAAAATAAAAATGTAAAAGCTTTTATAGAAGATAATAAATTAAAAGTATCTTCATCTCATTTAGATTGTTTTGATGTTGAAATAATGTCTAATATAACAAAAGAAGTCTCTGTTGTTAATTTAGAGGTAATAGAAAATAATGTACAACCAGAATTGGATTACGATTTTGTAGTTACTAAGGTTGATGAAAGAAATGAATTTTCAATTTCTAATTATGATTGTTTAGAAGAAAATAAAATTCAGATTTCTTCGAGTTCTTCAAATATTATTTTTTCAAGAAACAAAAATTCTATTGTTTTCTATGCAAAAGAAATTGGAGAATATGAAATAAATATAATTTATAAAAATGATAATAAAAAATTAAAAATAAACTGTATTGAAAATTATTCTGAATCAATTAAAGAAATAGAAAGTCAGGAAGTTAGAATCTTTAGAACAGAATTTAACTTATTAAACTTTAATGAAAATATAAAAATTTCTAAAGAAAGTGATGGTTTAAATTTATTTTTAATTGATAAAAATACAAATGGATATTTTGAAATGATCGACTATCAAGGATGTATCTATAAAGTAACAATGAAAAAATTAAAAGAAGATAATAGTATTTCTGAAAATAACAAAGATGATGAAAATAAAGAAGGGCAAAATAATGTTGAGCAAAAAGATAAAGGTAAATTAAAAAGCATCGTAGCTTGATCTTTAGCTTCTATAACATTGGGGATATCAATATTGATATTTATAGCTTTTAAAAAAGGAGTCAAAAAGTCCTAAAATATAACAAGTCTTTAAATTAAACAATTATTAGTGTGTTAAAATATATTTTGGAGTTAAATTTTATGGAACAAACAAGTATATTTAGGTACACAATTGAAGAATTAGAAGATATTCTTGTAGAAAATGGATTTAAAAAGTTTTCTGCTAAGCAAATCTATGATTGAGTTTATATCAAGATGGAAACCAACTTTGATAACATGACTAACTTAAGTAAAGAATTGAGAGAATTTATTAAAGAAAGATTCACTACAAACTTACTAAAAGATTTAGTTACTGAAGAATCAAAAGACGGTACAATCAAAATCTTATTTATGCTTGATGATAAAAAAACTATAGAAACTGTTTTAATGCCACAGAAATATGGACAATCAGTTTGTGTTACTACACAAGTTGGATGTAAAATGTCTTGTAAATTCTGTGCCTCAGGATTAATAAAAACAGAAAGAAATCTTTCTGTTGATGAAATTGTCAGACAAATATATACAATGAACTTGTATTTAAAAGAAAAATATAAAAATGATCCAGACAACAAAAGATCAAGAGTAAGTCATATTGTTGTTATGGGTATAGGAGAACCTTTCGATAACTATGATAATGTACTAAAGTTTGTCAAAATAATAAATGACAAAAGAGGGTTTGAAATTGGAGCAAGACACATCACAATATCAACTTGTGGTATAGTTCCAAAAATTAGAGAATTTGCTGATTTTAAAACACAAATAAACTTGGCTATATCTCTTCATGCATCAAATAATGAAGTTAGAAATCAAATGATGCCAATCAACAAAGCTTATCCAATTGAAAAACTATTAGACTCAGTTAGATATTATGTTGATCAAACAAACAGAAGAGTTACCTTTGAATATATCTTGATAGATAATGTCAATGATAGACCAGAACATGCAAATGAACTAGCAAAAATAATAAGAGGAATTAATGGTTATGTTAACCTAATTCCTTACAATGAAGTTGAAGAAAACCCTTATAAAAAATCTACAAGAATAGATGAATTCTTTAAGATTTTGAAAAAACAAGGTATTAATGCAATAGTTAGAAAAGAATTTGGTGCAGACATTGATGCCGCTTGCGGACAATTAAGAGCCAAAAGGGAAGGTGTCATAAAAAATGAAATTTAAAAGTGCAATACTTACAGATATAGGTAACTATAGAAAATCAAACCAAGATAATCTTGATTTTGCAACAAAAAAATCAGGAGAAGCTCTTGGAGTTGTTTGTGATGGTATGGGTGGACACGCCTATGGTGAAGTTGCTTCAAAAATAGCTGTTGAAAAATTTATTGAATATTTCAATGAGCAAGATTTTTCAAACTTAAATCAAAAAGAAGTTAACAGATGATTAAGAAGTTGTGTAAATAACATTCTTACAGAAATGGTTGAATATTCAAACGAAAGATTTGAAACAAGAGATATGGGAACAACATTAACAGCAATACTATTCACAAGTGTTGGTGGATTTGTTATTAATGTTGGAGATTCAAGAACTTACAAACTTGTAAATGATGGTTTATTCCAAATTACTCAAGACCAAAACCTATGAAACTCAACACCTGAAGCAGAAAGAAAAGACATTCAAATGTCAGGAGTTTACGAAAAAGCAAACGACTTCACATTTTGAAAAGTTCTTACAAGTGCATTAGGACCACAAAAAACTTTAAGAATAGATACATACTTCATTGAAAACCAAGAAGGTATCTATATGTTAACAACTGATGGAGTTCACGATTACATGGATGAAGAAATAACAGCTTCAACATTAAGTAACCCAAAAGTTAAATTAAAAGACAAAGCACATTTAATTGTTGAGGATGCTAAAGATAACATTTCAACTGACAACTTATCAATTCTAATTATTGAAGCAGAGTAATTTAACTCTGCTTTTTTTGTTATTATATTATTGTTAAAGGAGCAAACTATATGAGTAATTATGAACCAGGATCATTAATAAATGACAGATATGAAGTTATAAATCAGCTTGGTAAAGGTGGTATGGCATCTGTTTTCAAAGCATATGACTTATTCACAAAAACCATTGTTGCTGTAAAAGTTGTTGCTCCAGAAATTGTTATTAAACCAGTTGGTCAAGAAAGATTTGAAATAGAAAAAGAAGCTTTTGCTAAATTAGGATCAAATCCTTATGTGGTAAAGCTATTTGATATTATCCAACAAGGAGAAGAATGATTTATTATTCTTGAGTGTGTTGAGGGTGGAACATTAAAAGATAAATACCAAGAATTTGGTTCAATGACTTTAAAAGAATTGAAATATTATTTTTCAAGAATATGTGATGCCTTATCAGAGGCTCACAAATTAAGAATAATTCACAGAGATATTAAGCCTGATAATGTTTTGCTTACTCAATCTGGAGAAGTTAAATTAGGAGACTTTGGTATCTCTGTAATGGAAGGTAAGTCTACTGAAACAAATAAAGCTATTGGTACTCCTAAGTACATGCCTCCAGAAATAATTGCAGCACAATCTCCATCACCACAAAGTGATATTTATTCATTAGGTATAATGTTATATGAATTTGCAACTGGTACTGCACCTTTTATTGCAAAAGAAGCACCAAAAATTGCAGCAAAACACTTAAAAGAAACTCCTACAAGTCCTCGATTGATAAATCCAGCAATTCCTCAAAGTCTAGAAAATCTAATATTAAAAATGATTGAAAAAGAACCTATGAATAGATTTGAATCTGTGGATGAAGTTAAAAGAGAACTTTTAAAAATAAAAAGTACAGATAATCCAAAACCTTATATTTATCACAAAAAAGTAACTATAAATATGAATGATGGTCAAAAAACAATTAAAGTAGGAACAGCTTATGATAAGTTACCTTCAAGAGCTAGAACTATGTTCTTTGCTTGATTCTTGTCTATATTTGTGGCTTTGATTGTCACTTTAGTATTGGTTATGGTGTTATAAGATGAATAAAGGTATTATTTTAAAAATCTTAAGTGAATATGCTTATGTTTTGTTTGAAGAAAACTTGTATGAATGTAAAGCTACAGGAAAAATAAGACACAGTAATAATAAACCAACAACTGGAGACTATGTTGAGTTTGAAATAATTGATCAAGAAAACTTTAAAGGTTCTTTGACCAACATTTTAGAAAGAACTAATGAACTTTATAGACCCAGAATTTCAAATATTGATCAAGTTGTTATAATTACATCTCTTAGAGACCCTTTATTAAACACTTACACTTTGAATAAATATTTATTTTTTGTAGAGTCTTTAGGAATAAAGCCTGTTTTGGCGTTTACTAAAGTTGACTTAACAAACAAAGATGATGAAGAATTGGTAAAGGCTAAATCTTATAAAGATTTGGGTTATGAAACTTATTTGATAAATAACATGATTGAAACCGACAAAGAATGAATGGCTTTTCTTAAGTGTTTAGAATCTAAAACATCTGTATTTACAGGTCAAACTGGAGCTGGTAAATCAACAACTTTAAATCATATAATTCCTGATTTATTTGAAAAAACTCAAGAAATATCAAAGGCATTGAATAGGGGTAAACATACAACAACTAAAAATGAATTATTTATGTACAAAGATGCTTTAATTGGTGATACTCCAGGGTTTTCATCATTTGAATACAAAGAAATAAGTGCTGAAGATATTGCTTCAAGCATGTTCTTCTTTAAAGAAGTCAACTGTAAATTTAATAATTGTTTACATATAAATAACACACCTGGTTGTCAAGTTGTAAAAGCTGTAGAAAATAAAGAATTTCCAGATTTCATATATAACGATTATGTAAAAGTACAAGCAGAAATTGAAGAACAAAACAAAAGGAGAAAATATTAATGAAAAAATATATAGTTGCTCCAAGCATACTTACAGCTGATTTTCTTAATTTAAAATCTGACTTGGATAAGTTAAAAGATGCAAAAATAGAATGAATTCACTATGATGTTATGGATTATAACTTTGTACCAAACTTGTCTTTTGGACCAAAAATATTGTCTGACATAGTAAGTGAGTATGATTTCAAAATGGACCTACACTTAATGGTTAAAGTTATAGGTTTTAGTATTAACGACTATTTGAAACCTTTTGTTATGAAAAATGTTGAACAAATAACAATGCACTATGAGGCTCTTGATGAAAATCAAATAGAGGAATTTATAGAATTTTGTAAAAGCAATGATTTAAAATGTTCTTTATCTATTAATCCAGATACTGAAGTTTCTAAAATAGAAAAATATCTTAATAAAATTCAAAATGTTTTAGTTATGAGTGTTCATCCGGGATTTGGGGGACAAAGTTTTATAGAAAGTTCTTTAGACAAGATAATTAAACTAAAAGAATTAAGAGAAAAAAATAACTACAATTATTTAATTCAAGTCGATGGTGGAATAAATGAAGAAACATACAAACTTGTACAAAAGGCTGGTGTTGATATGATTGTTGCTGGAAGTTATTTAGTTGGTAAAAATGTTTTAGATATTGAAGAGAGGGTTTTAAAACTTGAAGGATAAAGCTTTAATTGTAATTTCTAGCACAGAATTAAATCTAAAACCTTTTGTTGAAAATCACACAATTATCGGTGTTGAAAGAGGATGTTTGGATTTAATAAATAAGGAGATACAAATTGATATTGCTATGTCTGATTTTGATCAAGTAACAGACGAAGAATTAAATTTAATTAAGTCAAAAACAAAGGAATTTATTCAATTCAATCCAGAAAAAGATTATTTAGATGGAATTGCAACTATTAATTATTTAAGAGAAAAAAACTATAAAGACATAACAATGGTTGTTAAACCTACAAAAAGATATGATATGAACCTTACTATAATTGAATATGTTTTTAAAAATAATGTAAGAATCATTAATGATGATTCTGTAATATTCAAATTAAATATAGGTGAAAACGAAATTGAATTTGATAAGTATCAAGATTTTACTTATATATCTCTATTCTGTTTAAAGGATAATGAAATAAGTGTAAAAGATATGAAATATGAAGTAGAAAACGTCAAGTTAGAAGCTTTTAACTCATTTGCTTACTCAAACCAATTTATACCTTATGTAAATGGAAAAATAAAAGTAAAAGAAGAGACAATAATAATAATGACAAAATAAAAACAGGATACCAAAAGTATCCTGTTTTTATTTCTTATTGGTGCCCTCTATCGGAGTCGAACCGATACGATTTCTCGGCAGATTTTGAGTCTGCTGCGTCTACCAATTCCGCCAAGAGGGCATAACCACTTTTAATTATATATACAAAAAAAGAAACTTCTATGAGTTTCTTGATTTATTGTAGTTTATTTTGCTAACTGATTGTTTTTTTTCAAAGTTCTAAGTGTTCTGGCTGAAACTTTTAAAGTCATAACTTTACCATTTTCATCCATAACTTGAACTTTCTGTAAGTTAAGGTTTCATTTTCTTTTGTTGGCATTCATAGCATGTGATCTTGAATTACCTGACAAAGGACCTTTACCTGTTAAACCGTCTTTTCTTGCCATATTTTTCACCTCAGACTTATAAATAATATAATAATTCAATTGAAAATACAACAAAATATTGAAATTATTATTTGGAAATATTTTAACTTTTATATGTTATTAGTTTAATTATTATTTGTATTAGTGTAAAATAATTTTGTACTAGTTTGAAACGTGACATCATGATCAACGTGTTGCCTGAATTAGATAAAAGCACTAATATATTAATTTTTAATGGAGGACCTTATGATAGATAAAGCTATTTTAGAATCAATTTCAAATGCTGTTGTTACAGTACCTGGTGTTGCTTCTTTTGCAAACTTTGCAGCTAAAACAGAGTCTGAATTAAAAACAGAAGATATTTCAAAAGCGGTTGAGTTAACATCAGCTGATATCACTGATAGTGTTAAAGTGCACATTATTCTAATCAATGGAGTTAATATACGTGACGTTGTCAAGGAAGTTCAAATACGTGTAAAGTACGAGTTGGAAAAACTTTCACAATTCGTGCGAAATTATATTGTTGATGTTACTGTAGATGATCTTATTGTTCTTTAGGCAATATTTTTATTTTTAGGCATCAGCTTATGATCTGGCAAATATAGATTTGCAATTTTTTATCATTTTTTTATTTTAAATGATAAGGAAACAATATAGTTTAGAGGGTGACAATACTATGAAAGACGCACAAATTTTAAAGGGTATGATAACTAGTGGGGTTAATAATTTATACAATAATTATCCACACATAGATAAGTTGAACGTTTTCCCTGTACCAGATGGTGATACAGGAACAAACATGAATTTAACTTGTACCAATGGATATGCGGAAATTGAAAATGAAGATTTTGAAAAAGTTGGCTCATTAATGAGTAAATTTTCTAGAGGTCTGATTATGGGGGCTCGTGGAAACTCGGGTGTTATCTTCTCTCAAATTATCAAAGGTTTTTCAAATGGTATGAAAGACAAAGAAAACTTGGATCTAGAAACTTGAAAAGTATCTTTTGCAATGGCTAAAGAAGTTGCATATGCAGCTGTTATGAAGCCAGTTGAAGGAACTATTTTAACTGTTATTCGTGAAACAAGCGAATTTGTAAGTACTATTAACGAAGAACTAACTCCAGATGATTTCTGAGATAAAGTAGTAGTGGCTGCTAATCAATCATTAGAAAGAACACCAGAATTATTACCTGCTTTAAAAGAGGTTGGTGTTGTTGATAGTGGTGGTTATGGTTTAGTTAAGTTTTTCGAAGGAATGCAATACTACATTCAAAAATTAAAACCTATCGCTAAATTAAAAAAACTTGAAGAAAATACAGGGGCTAATATTGAAATGGCCATTGAAGATGAATTTGGTTACTGTACTGAAGCTATCGTTATGCTTAATGAAGAATATATCGATAAATTACAAGTAGATACAGTAAGAAATACATTCGAACAATATGGTAATACATCAATCGTTGCGGTTGTCGATGGAGATATTTTAAAAATACATACTCATGCATTGATGCCAGGACAAGTATTATCATACTTGCAACAATTCGGTGAGTTCAGAACTATTAAAGCTGAAAACATGACATTACAAGCTGACAAGCATGTTGCTAACACTGCTGATGAATCATCAGCTAGATCAACAGCTCAAAAACAACGTACATTGAAAAATGAAGTTGCTACAATTGCTGTTGTTAGATCAAAAGGGATGCAAGACTACTTCAAAAATGAATTGAGTTTTGACTATGTTATTGATGGAGGGGCAAAAATGAACCCTTCAACAAAAGACTTTATTAAAGCTATTGAAGCAGTTGATGCTAAAACAGTTTACTTATTCCCTAACGATTCAAACGTATTATTAGCTGCAAAACAAGCAAAAGATTTAGAAAAAATGTCTAAAGTGGTTGTTATTGAAACAAAAACAATACCACAAGGTATGACAGCATACTTAAACTTAGACACTGATGAAAGTGCAAAAAGAAATGAATCAAATATCGCTAAAGCATTGAAAAACGTTGTTTCTGTTTCAATTAACAAAGCAGCAAGAGATGCAACTCTTGATGGAATTAACATTAAAACTGGCGAATATATGATGACAGCTGATAAAAAAATCACAATATCTGCAAAAACACTTAATGATGTCTTTACAAAATCATTGTCAAAATTCATTACATCAAAAACTGAAATTTTAACAATATTTACTGGACAAGATGCATCATTTAAAGATATCAGTGACTTACGTAAATACTTAGATGAAAACCACGATGTTGAGTATGAAGTAATTGATGGACAACAAGAAGTATACTCATTTATTATTGGTATAGAATAATTAAAAATGATTCCTAGTGAATCATTTTTTTATTATTAATGAGTTATAATTAAAAATGATTTTAGAAAAGAGGAAAGCATATGAGGTTTTTAGCCAAAAACAACAAAGATAGAGCGGTTTTTTATGTTGTTGTTAACTTAATAATAACAATGCTTTCTATTTTCTGTTCTATGGCAATAATTAAGTTTTGTATAACAAATGATATTGCTATATCTAACTACTTAATAACTTTTGGTTTATTTGATATAGGTTTTTTTGTTATGTTTGTATATTTTTATAAATTAATAAATTACATCTCAACTTTAAATTACTTAAAAAGAGTAAAACTGAGCCAAATAAATAAAGAACTATTTGATGAATTAATAAATAAAATTAAGGTAGAATTGAACCCAACAACTTACTTGGTATTGGGAATATCTGCCTTTATGATATTTGTTTGTCTTGCTTCAAATGGTGTTGAAGCTGATTTTGAAATGAATAAAATTGTTGTTATCAGAAAAATGATTTTATCTTTAATTACTTTTGCTGCTTTTGAATTTGTCAGTGTTATAGTTATATTTGCAATACTTAAATTAGTTAGAAAAACTAAACTAGGAAAGATAAGTGTTGCTAAATTAAGTTCAAAACTTTATTTCATATTTATTAAATTCATCAATTACTTATCAATAAAATTTTCTCAAGTTAAAGAAATAATTTTAAATTTTTATAAAACAAAAATAATAAGAATGCATTCATATGATTTAGATCAAAAAAATATAATTTCTATTAAAAGAAGTAATTTTTTAAATATAGAACTAAAAGGGGAATGTCCACCAGTTATTTCATTTTTTTAAAAATTTTAACTAGAAAGGAATAAAAAAATGAAAAACATTTTTAAATCTTATATGAAAGCCTTTATTAAGGCTTGAGTAGAAACTTTGGGAACAATTGTGTTTCTAATGATATTTACTATGCTTATATTTGGTATGTTATCTACACCATTGCAGTTGTCATTTAAAGCTTCTTCTATTAAAAAAGAAACAAACTTTTGACAAGAACAATGACAAGGTGGAGGTAAACTTGAAGAAGAATTTTTATATTCTTACATTTGAGAAGATAAAGATTTTAAATTTAATTATGAAAGCATGGATTTGAAGTTTGCTGGACCACAAGGTTCATGAATAACACCAGAAACTAAATCAATAGTAAATCAATATGTAGATGATATTCTTGAAGATCAAAAAACACAAGAGAATATTGAAGAATTAAAAAAACAAGAAACTATTTCTGCAGTAAAAAATCTTTTATGATTTTATGAAAACTATGGTGATAAAGTTAAAACTAAATTTTTTGCAACTGAACAGAACGATAATGTTGAATTAGAAGTTGGTAATATTTTCACCAAAGAAGCAATGGATGAAATAAACAACAAAGAAACTTTTTCATTTACAAACAGAAGTGTTAAAAATTACATAGTTTATTCAATATTGGACCAAATAGAAATTGAATCAAAAGGTGCATTTAAATATGAAAAATTTATGAATGCTAATATCAAAATGAAAAAAAGCAACACAAGCTCTGAGCATTTTGTTTATAACATTTCAAATGCAACTTCTTTAAGTGGAGATGACAATTTAAATATTAATAATGTTATTTTGCAAAAAGGTAGAATGCCTTTAAAAAATAATGAGATCATAGTAAGTGACTCATATGCTAAAAATCAAAATAAAAAAATAGGAGACAAGGTTTTATTGGGAGTTGACACTCCATATGAAGGTTCTTCTGATTTAAAAACAGGTGAATTTACTATTGTTGGAATAGGTTTAAAATATTCTACTTTAACACCAATAGGATTCAGTAGTTTTACTGACTCTATAAAGGATTATGGACAGATCTTTGTAAGTGATACTTTCTTTTCTGATGAAAAAGATAATTTATATGAAGAATTACTTCAAACTGATTATTTCAAGGTTGAAGCTTCAACTGGGTTTCAATTTGATAAAAGAACTGAGGTTTTCATAAGTAAAAATGATAACAACTATAAATTAAATGAAATATTCTCTAATTTAAGTTTAGAATCTTACGAACAACAAAATACTAAAAATAATCAAAAATTAACTATAATGACTCCTGGTACAACTATGTTTAGAGAACCTAAAGCTCATAGTGTAATAGATAAATTAACTAGTCTATACATAATTACTTGAATATATGTTGTTATCGGATCAATATTATTTACTTTAGGATTCATGTTTATATTATTTGTTCTTAAAAAAGAAATTAATAACACAAGAAAACAACTTGGGGTATTCAAATCATTGGGTTATACAACAAAAGAGCTGACATGAGTGTTCTCTTTAAAAACATTTTTAACAATGATTATCGGGATTGGGATAGGTTATTTATTATCTTTCCCATTCCAAATAGATTCAGCTACAAAACAATTTAACTCATTTGTCGTTTTTGATTATCAAACTATATATGCTTCACCACTATTCTTAACTGTATTAATTTTAATAGTGCCATTATTATTTGCTGGTTTAAGTTATTTAATAATATTTAAATTCTTAAATGAAGGAGCTTTATCTTTATTGACTGTTGGACCTAAAAAATCTAAAGTTGATGGTTTAGTGCTGATATTAAAAATAATATTCTTCCCAGCTCTTATTTATTCTTTAATAAATTGAATAACTTTAACTATTTTAAGAAAAAGAAATAAAGGATTTACATTTAGAATGCAACACGCCTTTGTTTCTGCTGGAAAAGGTAAGTTTGCACTTATTATGGGACTGTTTGTTTTCAGTTCATTCTTATTTACATTACAATTAAGAGCTATGCCTGTTATTAAAAATATGATTGAAGGTGGTTATAACATCTATACAAAAGAGGTTAACCACACTTACGATCTAAGTAAAGTAATCCCTTTGAAATCAAAAGATAAAATTGTAAAAGATGTTACAAAAGAAGATTATGGAATTTCATTTACTAATATTGATATAGAAAACTCACAAACTGTTGAAAATTATATTAAAAAAGCAGCGCAAGAAGAGGGTTCTAAATATCAAACAACAGTTAATTTAACAAAAGTGTTGGATGCAGCTTCTATTGTTAGAGATAAGTGAATTGAATTAAACCCTAATGCGTCATCAAACGAAATTATGGAAAATTCATTCAAAGCTTATAGTTTATTAATAGAAAAGGCTCCATTAAATAAAGAATTAACAACTCTAAGACAAGTAACACCAGAGAATATGGGTGGAATATTTTTAAATGATTTTGGAAAAATGGCTTGTATTTCTCCTTTTGGTGCAGGACTTGGAGTGGTTAACCCATATTTGGGTAGTTGTTCTGACACAGAAGAGTTTAAATCATATTTATTAAAATTATTGTCAGCTATGTCTGGTGAAAATAATTTAAAAGCTGGTAATCAAAACTTTTTCCCACCAAGTTCACATTTCTTTTCTTTACTAAGTACATTTGCAAAAATGAAAGAAAATGTAAATTCTTTCATAAGTGTAAATGACATTATTTTCAATGGTAAAAAAGAATCTTTACAAACTTTCCTTTCATACCATATTGAAAATAATAGTGAAGTTGATATTGATCACTCAGTAATAAAATTGATTGATACAACAAATGAATATGGTGGAGATGTAAGAAGTGTTGTTAATCTAGATTCTGTAAATGAAGCTCAATTAAATCAATTGAGAGAAATAAATCCAGATTCTGTAAATGCAATAATTTCTTACAGATTATCAAAAGTTTTAAATAAAAATATAGGAGATACTTTTGATATTGTTGTTGGTAAAAATATACCTTTAACTATTAAAGTAGCGGCAATCAATGAAAACGATACATTAATGCAAGACATTTATGCTGACTATGAAACTGTTATAACTAAAGTTAATGGTAGTTTTAATGAAAAAAACTTAATGTTCAATACATTGGTAAGTACAAAATATGCAAGTGAAGGTACAGTTGATTTAGCAAATCCTGCTGCATCAATAAATTCATTCATTTATTCTAGGGACACATATACAATTGCTTCTTCAAAAAATACAAAATGATTAGATAGCATTGTTACTCCTTCAATTATGAATCCTGAAAGCCCTAAGGCAACAAATTTCTTTATGAATTCTCAGGTTATAACTTTACCAATACTAAAATCAGTTATTGATCAAGTTCTTGGAAAAATGACAAGCGCTATGTTAATGTATATTTTAATTGATGTTGTACTATTGATAATTTTACTAATCGTAATTATGAACATTATTATTACAGATTCAATAAATGTAATTACAATTATGAGATCGCTTGGATATACAAATGGTCAAATAAATTGAATGGTTATGGGTAAATATGTTAGTGGAGCTGCAATAAGTTATATATTCGCTTTCATTGCTTCAGTTGGTGTTTGAAAATTCATTCAATCATTTGTTTGATCAAAATTCACTGTACTGATTGCGTTACCATCATTGCCATGAATACCATTTGTGTCTGCATTAATTTTAGGAGCAATCCTTTATATTGGATGAATGGCAGCTATGCTACAAATCAAAAAACGTCCTCTAACATTGCTAGTGAGCTAGTAATTGGGTATAATATTTTTATACATAAGGGGGTATAAGTATGCCATTACCAAAACAAAATAATCAAGCATCTGGAGATGTTTGTTGTCCTGGAGGAGCACATAACTGTTACACTTGTAGAGTATGTAGTGGTTCATTCCATGGATGCCAAAGCTGTTTAAAATGTATAGGTTGTCAAGTTTGTTTATCAAAACAATGTCCTTGTTGTGATAAAGGAAGCGCAAGACAACAAGAAAACAAAGCTAAATATAAAAAATAAAACATAAAAATGTTTTATTTTTTTTGCTTTAACTAGCAATTGCCTATATAATCACTATTGGACAGGAGATAAACTATGGAATATAAAGTAATAGCGTTTGACGTTATGGGTTCGGATAATGGTTTAATTCCAGCAGTAGATGCTGCTATTAAACTATTAGGTGAGCAAAAAGATTTAAAAATAATCTTTGTTGGAGATGGGGAAGTTTTAAAAAAAGAACTTTCATCTAGAAAACACAATCCTGATCAAGTTGAAATAGTAAACACAACTGAAGTTATTGAAATGATTGATGGTATTATGGATATTAGAAGAAAAAAAGATTCAAGTATGGTTAGAGCACTTGAATTGGTAAGAGATGGAAAGGCTGACGGTATAACTACTGGAGGAGCCACTGCTCCATTTATTGCTGGTTGTCATTTCATAATTAAAAAAATAGATGGTATCGAAAGACCTGGATTTATGCCAGTTATTCCAACTAATGTAAAGGGAAAAATTACTCTTTTACTTGATGTTGGAGCAAACCTAGAATGTGACCCAGAAGATTTAGTTAATTTTGCAATTATGGCAACAGCTTATTCAAAAGCTGTTAATGGTATTGAAAACCCTGAAGTTGCATTATTAAATATTGGTGAAGAAAAAACAAAAGGTTTAGAACTTCATAAAGAAGCTTATAAATTATTAGAAGAGAACAAAGATGTTAATTTTGTTGGAAATATTGAATCAAGATATTTAGCAAATGGTATAGTGGATATAATTGTAACTGATGGATACACTGGAAATATAGCTTTAAAAGCTGTTGAAGGTATTGGTAAAGCATTACTTAACGAAATCAAATCATCAATTACAAAAACACTATTTAGAAAATTGGCTGCATTAAGATTGAAAAAAGCATTTAAAGAAGTTGCTGCGAAATTCGATTACAAAAATCACGCAGGAGCAATTCTTTTGGGTGCAAATAGTATTGCTTTCAAATCACATGGATCAAGTGATAAAATAGCTTTCTATGCAACTTTAAAAATGACTTACAATGCAATTAAAAATGATGTAGTTAATAAAGTTAAAAAGGCCTTAGCTGAATAATGGATATAAAAGATTTTATATTCAAAGAATTTTCAATAAAAATTAATGATAAAAATCACTACTATGAAGCTTTAACACACAACTCTTTTTCAAATGAAAATAGATTAGCTAAAAACTACCAAAGACTTGAGTTTTTAGGAGATGCCGTCTTACAAATGAAAGTTAGTGAATATTTATATAAGTTATTCCCTAAATCAAATGAGGGTTTGCTTACAAAATATAGAAGTTCAATAGTAAAACAATCAACATTAGCAGAGATTTCAAGAAAAATAGGTTTAGGAAAATTTATAAGACTTGGAGTAGGGGAACTTGAGTCAAAAGGTTATGAAAAAGACTCAATATTATCTGATGTTTTTGAATCAATTACAGCAGCTATCTTTTTAGATCAAGAAGAAGAGGTTTTAAATAAATGACTTCAAAAAACAATATTCAGTGACTATGTAATAAACCAATTTCTTGATAAATCTCATGATTATAAATCTGAGTTACAAGAATTAATACAATTAGAGATGAGAAGCGAACTTAAATATGTTCTAGTTTCTTGCAAAAAGTTTGATAATAATACAACTTTATTTACAATGAATGCAGTTCTAGATGGAATGGTGTTTGGAACAGGTGAGGGAAGTAATAAAAAACAAGCTGAACAAGAGGCTGCAAAGAGCGCTTTATCTAAAATTAAAAAAAATAAATAAAAGCATCAAAACCCTATCAATAAAGGGTTTTTTTCATTTTTAATATTGACAAAAAATTGTACAAACGAGCTAAAATCTATATAATGATTTTGTTATATAGGACGGCTATATACGATTACACGAGGTAAAAAAACAATGATATTCTTAAAAAAAATTGAAGCGTATGGGTTCAAGTCATTTGCTGAACCAACAACTTTAAATTTTGATTTTTCAATGACTGGGATCGTAGGTCCAAATGGTAGTGGTAAGTCTAATATAAATGACGCTATCATGTGAGCTCTTGGAGAACAATCATATAAATCACTGCGTGGAGACTCAATGGATGACATTGTGTTTTCTGGAAGTAGTGAAAAGAAACCATTGAATATGGCAGAAGTTACCCTTGTATTCGACAATAGCAATAGAGCTTTTAGCTCATTAGATTATAATGAAGTATCAATTACAAGAAAATTCTTTAGATTAACTAAAGAATCTGAATATTTTATCAACGGAAGTAGAGTGCGTCTTAAAGATATCCAAGATGTTGCTTTAGAAACTGGTTTAACTAAATCAAGTTTAGCTATTATTTCTCAGGGTTCAATTAGTAACTTTGTTGAATCAAAACCAGAAGATAGAAGAAGACTTTTTGATGAAGCAGCTGGGGTTGCTCGTTATAAAAAAAGAAAAGAAGAAGCAATTAGAAAACTTGTAAGATCTCAAGAAAATCTAGACAGATTAAACGACATAATAAATGAAATTGAAAGAAAATTACCAACTTTAAAAAGACAGTCTAAAAAGGCTGCTTCTTATAAAGAATTATTTGATGAACTAAAAAACATTGAAGTTTCAGTTCTTGTTAATGACATTAAACTTTATAAACAAAAGATTATTGAGTTAAATGAACAAAAAACTGAATTGAAAATTCAAATTAGTTCTTTAGAAAAAGAAATAAGTAAGAAGAGTGAAGAATTTAATGACATTTCACAATCAAACTATAATAGTGAAAAAGAACTATCTAAGTTAAATAAAGACTTTACTAAAATAGTTGAAAGAATAAGTGAATTAAAAGTTTCTAGAATTACTTTAGAATCTAAGAAAAGCAAAGTGGATATTGATGATAAAGAATTTAAATCATCTGATTTAAAAAACAAATCAAAAGAACTTGAAATTAGATTAGAAGCTGAAGAACAAAAACTTGCTAAATTGCTTGGAGATAAAGTTGAAAAAAGAGAAAAACTTGATTTAGCTAGTGGTGAACGTTTTAAATTAAACCAAGAATTAGATGGTATAAGAAAACAATTAGCTAAAACAGAATCAAGTTTGGAAACTTTATTATCAAGAAAAAACTCTTTAGATAACTTGTTTGAAGGTGTTAAAAACATCTTAGAAAACAAAAATACATTATCTGGAATACTTGGAACAGTTCAAGAACTTATTAATGTAGATAAAGAATATGAAGTTGCAATATCAACTGTAATTCAAAACGGATTACAAAACATAGTTGTTAAATCAGCAGCTGATGTTAAATTAGCAATTGAATTCTTAAAAAACAACAAAGCTGGTTATGCAACATTCTTACCATTAGATAACTTAAAACCAAGTTTTATAAATAACGAAACAAGATTCATTATTCAAAAAGCAAATGGATTTATTGGTTTTGGAAATGAACTTGTAAAAATAGAGAAAAAATATCAAATAGTTCTAGATTACTTACTTTCAAACTACTTAGTAGTTGAAAATTATGACAATGCTTTAGAGCTTTCAAAATTAACTAATCAAAAATTCCACATAGTAACTTTAGATGGTCAAAGGATATTGCCACATGGAGCTATTGTTGGGGGAAGTAGAAAAAACAAAAGTGTTTTATTGAATGATTCAAATCAAATTCAAGAACTTGAAAACAGAAAAAAAGAACTTGATGATAAAGAAGGTACAATTTCTAAACAAGTTAAAACATTAAGTGATCAAATTGAAGTTTTACGTGAAGAACTTGCAGAAATTCAAACTGCAATTGGAGCTTCAAGACACTCTTCAGAGTTAATTGAAAAAGAAGCAAATGAAGTTAAAGAAGAATTTAGAGTTATAACAGGAAAAGAATTAAATGGTGGAGAGCAAGAATTCCAATCAGTGGATGAGCAAATCATTAAAATCATTTCCGAAATATCTGAACAAGAGACTAAAAAAGATGAAGTACAACAACAAATCAATGTTATTAGATCTCTTAAAGATAAATCTAATGAAAGACAAAACAACTTGAACTCAATTATAAATGAGGACAGAGGAATGTTGTCATCATTAAAAGATAAGTATTCTAACTTGAATTCTGATGGAACTTTGATGTTTGAAAAACAATCAAATGCCACAGCAAGATTAGCACAAAACTATAACTTAACATTTGAAGCTGCTTTAGAATTAAATACTAATTTATCTGAAACAGAAAACGAAGTTAGAGATAGAATTAATTACCTAAGAAAAGAAATTAATTCTTTAGGTAATGTTAACTTAGATTCAATTGAAGAATATGAAGAAGAAAATGCTAGATATCAAACATATGTTGAGCAAACACAAGATGTAATTGAATCAATCAAAAACTTAAAAGATGCAATTGGTGACATGGATCAACAAATGATAATTCAATTCAAAAAAATTATCAAAGAAGTTAATGCTGTATTACCAGATACATTTGCAACATTATTTGGTGGGGGAACTGCATCAATAATCTATACAAATCCAGATGATATTTTAAATACTGGTATAGATTTAAAAATGTCTCCTCCAGGTAAAAAAATTGCAAACCTTAACCTATTAAGTGGTGGGGAAAAATCAATGGTTGCTCTTTCGGTGTTATTCTCAATACTAAAAGTAAAACCAATACCATTAGTAATTTTAGATGAGGTTGAAGCACCTCTAGATATTGCTAACGTTGAACGTTTTGCAAAATACATTAAAACATTTACAACAAGTACACAATTTATGATTGTTACTCACAGAATGGGAACAATGGAAAATTGTGATACATTATTTGGTGCAACAATGGAACAAAAAGGTATTACCAAACTTGTTCAAATCAAACTTGTGGAAGCAAAAAAATTATCAAACACAAATTAGCATCTAGCTAGGAGAAAATTATGAGTAAGAAAATAAGCATAATATTATTGGTTTTTTTATCAACAATATTAGGTCTATGAATATGAAGTATTGCAGTACCTAAAAACTCAATAATTTTAGGTGGCAGTACAAGTGTGAACCCGTTCATGCAAAAACTTACAAAAAAATATTATGATACTGATGAAGGTAAAGACTTTATCTACAACTCAACAGGTAGTCAAGCTGGTGTTGGAGGAGTAGAAAAAGATATGTATTCAGCTGGATTCATTTCTAAAGACATTAATAGTGGTACTTTAACAAAAGGTAACACTTTTTTGGATATGTGTAATGATAAACAAACAGAGCCAAATAATGGTATAAAAAAATGTGCTTATACAAGTGGTGAAATACCACACAGTGAAAATCTAAGAAAAGATTCATATGTTGCTTTAGAATTCGCAATAGATGCAATAGGTATAATTTATAATGCTCCTGCTTATTGAGATGAACCGGTCAAATATGGTGTTAATGATGAAAAATCAATAACATTAAATGATATAGCTAATTTCAATATAAAAACTTCAGATAAAAATAAAGTAGATGGTAAAAAATTACTTGCTGAAATTTATAGTGGTAAAAAACAATGAAAAGAGATAGCTACAGTTTTAATATCTCCATATAATAATGGCGAAGGTGAATTTGATCAACAAATATACAATGGTTTCACTCAATTGATTAATAAACAACCAGGAATTAAATTAGTGACATTCACAAGAGAAGATGGATCAGGAACAAGATCTGCTTTTAGTGACCTAACTGGTGTAAAAGATATGTCATCTTCTAATGTTGTTAACTCAAATGGTTCAATGATAGAAAATATGCAAAGAGCTCCAAGTCTTGGTTATGTATCTAATGCATTTTTAACTCAATTAAATGATGATGGACCTATAAAATTAGCTGGAATAGATGAATATAAATTGCCTATTGGTAAAGGTAATAAACCTCAAGAATGAAAAGATGAAACTCATGAATGGGAAAAAATGGAAATAGAAACTGAGGATTTTATTAAAACTGATTATACCTTCAAAAGACCTTTTATAGCAATTTTTAATACTCATACTAAAAAAATTGAAGAATTAATGAAATTATTTGATTTTATGAATAGTGATAAATCTAATGAAGTCTTTGAAAGTGAAGGTCTTGTAAAAGACATGAATTATCAAAGTCTTGATGGAGGTGCTTATGCTTAAAACTAACGCAAAAAGCCTCCCTAAAGCAAAGGCTTCTAAAATGGATTTAACCACAAAGTTTTCAATTATCTTTATTACTACTGTTGTATTGTTAATTTTAGCTATATTAGTAGGATTCATTTTATATAAATCTGTTCCTCTATTTAGTGAATTTTCATTCTTCAAATTTTTATTCTCAGGAGATTGATCTCCAGGAAAAGATGAAAGTCAAACTGCAAGTTATGGGCTTGGTAAAATAATATTATCAACTCTAATGATGATGTTTATAACATTGTTATTTGCAATACCTTTAACAATATTTAGTTCTTTATTTATAACTGAATATCTAAAAAACAAAACAAAAAAATTCGTTGTTACAGTTATTCAATTGTTAGCCGGTATTCCTTCTGTTGTATTTGGTTTATTTGCATTAGATCAAATAGGGCCAATATTTGTTGCAATGGGAGCTCCGTCAAGTGGTAATATGATGACAGCAAGTTTTACTCTTGCTTTTATGGCTTTACCAACAATGATTACTTTATCAATTAATGCTATTGAAGCCGTTCCTGAAGGGCATAGATATGCTTCTTTAGGTTTAGGTATGACAAAAGAAAAAACTACTTTTGGAGTAGTGCTAGTTTCTGCTATGCCAAAAATTATTACAGCAATAATTACAGGTGTTGCAAGAATAATTGGAGAAACTATGGCAGTTATTTTAATTGCTGGTAACTCTACAAAAGGATTGAATACAGATGATGGATTTTTTGGATTTATTTTCTCTTCAATTAGAACTCTAGCAGGAACAATTGGTTTGGAGATGCTAGAAAATCATGGAACTACTCATGAATCGGCTTTATATGCTATTGGTTTAGTTCTATTTATTATTGTTATAGTTATTAACTTATTGATAATAGCTGTAGGAAATATTAATAAAAAGAAAACAAAATCAATAAAAAACATAAAACATAAAAAATTAAAAATTAGAAATAATGATTATGAATATGATAGTCATAATTTAAATATTTTAGTTCAAACATATACTGAAAAAAGATTTGGTAAAAAAGTTGAAAGTGCAATTTTAAACTTCTTTATGATATCTTCAACTGCAATAATAATTGGATTTACAAGTTGAATTTTATTAACGGTTACAATAAAAGGTATTGGTGGATTTGATGCCACAGCATTTGTTGAAATTGAAGGTCAAAGAAGTGGTATTTTTGCATTAATATTTACAACAATATTACTTGTTATGGCAACTATAATTTTTGCAATACCTTTAGCTTTAACTGTTGCTATATATTTAGCTGAATATGCACATAAAGATAGTAAGTTTGCAAAAGTAATAAGATTTGCAATTAATGTTTTAGCATCAACACCAAGTATTGTATTTGGGGTATTTGGTCTAAGTTTATTTGTTGTTGCTATGGGTATTCCTATGTCTGTTTTTGCAGCAAGTTTAACAATGACAATGGTTATAATGCCTTCAATGATTACCTCATTTGAAGATTCAATAACTTCAGTTCCTTCTTTATATAAAGAAGCTGCTTATGGAATGGGTATGACAAAAACAGGAGTTCTGTTTAAAGTTGTTATACCAAATGCCACAAAAGGTCTTGTTACTGGAACTATTTTATCTGTTGCTAGAATTATTGGAGAATCAGCTCCAGTTTATCTAACACTGGGAACATCTGTTAGAATGCCAAGTGAAGGTTTCTTCTCATCAGGAGCAACTTTAACTACACAAATCTATATGATGGCATCAGAAGGAAATAATCCACACACACTTGGGGTAGCTTATCAAATAGCGCTAGTAACTATATTCCTTGTTTTAGGATTAAACTTCTTAAGTAAATACATTGGAGTTAAACTAAATCCAATACATAAAAAAATACCATTTAAAGTTAAGTTTAAGGCTTGAATTGGTTTATTTGCTTGAACAAATATTAAAAAAGTTGCTAAAAAAACTAAGAAGGATACTATATCGATCTACAAAAAATGAATTTCTATATTCAACTTTAAGAAAATGAAAATACATTTTAAAAATGCTAAAACACGAAATAATGTTATAAAAACAATTAAAACTGAAGCAAAAAACAAAACAAAACAAGAAATTAAAGTAAAAGTTAATGAAAAGGAGGACTAGAACATGGGAATAGATAAAACAATAGATAATGAAATTTCAACTACAGGTGAGCTTGAGCTTCTAACTGAAGAAAAGATATTTCAAAAACCTAAAAAATTACCTTTAAAACAAAGACCTAATGTAATAGAAGTTGAAGATTTTAATTTCTATTATAACGGTGGTTCTAAACAAGCATTGTTTGATATAAACATGAATGTTAAAGAAAATACAGTTACTGCATTTATTGGTCCTTCTGGTTGTGGTAAATCAACTTTATTAAGATCAATCAACAGAATGAATGATCTAGTTGATAATATTGCAATCGATGGAGCAATAAAAGTACACGGTAAAGATGTTTACGAAAAAGGAACTGATGTTGTTAAATTAAGAACAGAAGTAGGAATGGTTTTCCAAAAAGCGAATCCATTCCCTATGTCAATCTATGACAACGTTGCATTCGGTCCAAGAAACCAAGGAATCACTGATAAGAATGCTTTAAATCAAATAGTTGAAGATTCACTTAAAAAAGCAGCTCTTTGAGATGATGTAAAAGAATACTTAAGAGATTCAGCGCTAGGTTTAAGTGGAGGACAACAACAAAGGTTATGTATAGCAAGAGCTATTGCTATGAGACCAAAAATTTTGTTAATGGATGAGCCAACTAGTGCATTAGATCCAATTGCAACATTGAAAGTTGAAGAACTTATTTTAAAACTTAAAAACGAATATACAATAGTAATAGTAACTCACTCAATGGCACAAGCCACAAGAGTAAGTGACTATACTGCATTCTTCTTACAAGGAGAATTAATCGAACACGACAGAACTAAGAAAATATTTACAAATCCAAAAAATCAAAAAACAGAAGACTACATTTCAGGAAGATTCGGATAGGGGGAAACGGAAATGTCATACAATAAAATATTAGATAATGATATCAAAAGTATTAAACGTGAATTGATAAGATTAGTTGAATCAACAAAGTCTCAATATGCAAATACATTCGAATCTCTTAAATCACAAAATTTAGAATTAGCTAAAGAAGTAGTTGATGGAGATTTAAAAATAAACGACCTACAAAATAGTTTTACTAAAATGGCTTTATGAAAAATTGCAAAGCAACAAATGGTTGCTGGAGACTTAAGATTAGCTGTTGGGGGAGTTTTAATAAGTCGTGAAATTGAAAGAATTGCTGACGTTGCAAAACACATTTGTGCATTTACATTAAAATATAATCCAGAACCAATTGAAATTGAATATATTTCAAAAATGTTTGATTTAGTAAATACAATGTTAAACATAGTTTCATCATTGATTGAAAACTACGACAACGATCAACATCAAAAAGTTTTAAAAACAGAAGAACAATTAAGTATCGAGTTTTCAAATTTATCAAATACTTTAGCTGCAAGAAACTTTGAAGCTAAAAATCAAACAGAGTCTAAAAAAATTATCACTATTGTTAGACAATTAAAAAACCTTGAAAGAGCAGGGGAGTGTTTAATTAATATTGAAGAAACATTACAATTTATTAGAACTGGTAAGTTTGAAGAACTTCAAGAAACTATAATTAACAATTTAGAACCAAATAAATAAAAAAAGAACTTTAAAGTTCTTTTTTTATTTTATTTTATTTAAAGTTATTAATTTTGAGTTTGTAAATAATTTATCTGAAAGTGAAATTGTAACTGTCTTTTCATCTTTAAACTCTATTTCAAATAAATTATTATAATCTTTTAAATCGCCATTAAAGAAAGCATATTTTTTTATTCAATTGAAAATTTCTTTTTTGAATATATTTTCGTTAACAGAAAAATTTATATATTTATCAAATTCATCATTTCCGAATGACTCTGAACTTCTAAGTATTTTGAAATTCAATCTACTATCATTCAAGAATTTAGCTTTTATAGTTTCATTTTTTTGATTTGAAATATCTTCTAAATCAACAAACTCTCAAAACTCTTTAATGTTATCTAAATATAAAACTGATGCCGCATATCTATCGAATAGATTTTTGAATTTGAACTTCAATAGATCTTCAATTTCTATTTGTAAGTATTTATTTTTATTCAAAATTAATGGGTTAGTAACTATATAGTTATCCATTACATAAACAAATTCTTTAATCTTGTCATAATTAAATAAAACCATATTGAATTTTAATATTATTTTTTCTTTTAACAAATTCATTCCCTTTTTATCTTTGAATAAAACTGTTAATTCACCATTATCACTACTAATTACTTCGTAATCAACATTTTCAAAAACTTCTTTTCCTAATTTATCACTATTAAAAGAATCTCTTAAAGCTTTCTCTATATGTTTTTCATCTAATTCTTTTATGTCTAAACCAACATCTGTTTTTAAATATAAAAAATCATCCATTGAAGTTAAATACCTAGAGTATTTATTAGTATTTTTGCTTTCATTCTTAAGAGTTGATCCAACTCCTGCTGATACAGTTAGTCCTAATGAAAGTCAAACTGTTAACATCTTCTTCATAATTATCCCTCACACATTAATATATGTATAATATATTAAAATTATTATACAATTAATAAAGAGAAATGAGGAACTTTTATGGGATTTTGAAATAATTTAAAACAAAGAAGAGAAGTTAAAAAAATACAAAAAAAACATAAAAAGGACCACAAAAATACACTAACTTTTTCAAATGATATTAAAAAACTAAGTAAAAGTTACAAAGAACCAAATTCAGATTTTTTTGAAGAATTAGAAAATATACTTATTAAAACAGATATGGGTATGAAAATGGTTCTTGAAATATCAAATAGAGTGCAAAAAAAATCTAAGCCAAAACATTCTTTTGAAGAAATAAAAGAAATATTGGTTGAAGAAATTTATGAAACATATACAGATAGTGGTAAGTTCAAGACTGAATTAAACTATAAAGATAATAGATTAAATGTATTTATAATGGTTGGTGTTAACGGGGTTGGTAAAACAACAAGTATAGCTAAAATAGCAAACTATTATTCAAATATGGGTAAAAAAGTTCTTATTGCAGCAGCAGATACTTTTAGAGCTGGTGCTGTTGAGCAGTTACAAGAATGATGCGATAAAAGACTGAAAAATGTTGATTTAATTAAATCCACAAATGGATCAAAAGATCCTGCAAGTGTAGTTTTTGATGGTATTAAAAAAGCAAGTGAAGAAAAATATGACTTATTATTAATAGATACTGCTGGAAGACTTCAAAACAAAGATAACTTAATGAAAGAACTTGAAAAGATGACAAAAATCATACAAAAAAGTGTGACAGATGGTCCTCATGAAAGATTACTAGTTATTGACGCTCAAACAGGACAAAATGGTATAAGCCAAGCAAAAGTTTTTGCTGAAACAACAAATGTAAGTGGAATAGTTCTTACAAAAATGGATGGAACAAGCAAGGGTGGAATAGCACTTGCTATTAAAGATATTTTAAATATACCTGTTAAATTAATCGGAACCGGCGAAACTGTAGATGATATAGAAGAATTTGATGTTGATAATTATATTTGAGATTTAACATCTGATTTTATGGAAAACAAATAGTATGATAAACCAAGATATACAAAAAACTGCCAACTTAGCTGAACTATATGACTATTACAAAAATTTATTAACTGAAAAACAATCACAATATTTTGAATTATATTTTTTCGAAGACCTTACTTTACAAGAAATTGCGGAGGAATTTGGTGTTTCTAGAAATGCCGTTTATGACAGCATAAACAAAACATCTTCATCTTTATTAGATTTAGAAGAAAAATTAAATTTGAAAGCTAAAAACTCTAAAATAAAAGATATTTTAGATAAAGCAAAAACCAACAATGTATCAATTGATGAATTGATAGTAGAAGTGGAGAAAAATTTATAATGAACTTTTTAATTATAGGAGATGTATATTCAAAATCAGGAAGAGATGTTTTAGAAAAACATATTAAATCAATTATTGAAGAAAATAAAATTGATTTCACAATTGTTAATGGAGAAAATATAAGTCACGGTAAAGGTATCAATAAGAATCATTATGATTTTTTAAAACAACTCGGTGTAAATGTAATAACTACAGGTAATCATGTATTTAAAGTAAAGGAAACTTTTGATTTTATTGAAAAAGTTGATGATCTTTTAAGACCGGCAAACATGAATTCATACAACATAGGAATTGGAACAAATGTTTATGACTTTCAAGGTAAAAAAGTAAGAGTTACTAACTTAATGGGTAAAAGTTTTATGGAACATGTTAACAATCCTTATGAGGTTATGGATAACATAATAAAAGAAGATAATTCAGACATTCATATAGTTGATTTTCACGCTGAAGCAAGTGCTGAAAAACTAGCTTTTGCATGAAATTATGACGGTAAAATATCTGCTTTAGTTGGAACACACACTCACGTTCAAACAGCTGACGAAAGAATACTTCCTAAAGGAACTGCTTTTATAACAGATTTAGGTATGACAGGACCTATAAACTCTATAATCGGAGCAAATCCAGATGAAGTTATCTTTAAAGAAAAAACTGGATTACCAACAAAGTTCATACCATCAGAAAATGAAGGAATGTTATGTGGTGTTATAATATCAATTGATGAAAAAAATCTAGTTAAATCAATTAAAAGATTACAAATTATTTAGTTTAAAAAATTTTCAAAAATATCGAATTGGCAAATAATCCACTTATTATAGTATTTTTGAGAAAATTTGTGTATAATATTGTTATTAAAGAAATAACCTTATAGGAGATGACGACATGAAAAGACATGATAAGCTTAGAAATTTACACGAAGCATTATTCGCTTTAGATAAAGAAGTTAAAAACGTTTGTAGAGGTTTAGAACAAAGACTTAAAACAGCTGCAAAATACAGAGATACATATGAAAGAATTTTAACTGAAGTTGAATTCGAACGTAAAAACGAAATGTATGGTAGATCAACAATTTATGACTTCGAACGTATGAGAATTAACCTTGAGCAAGATGCTGGTAACGTTATATATGAAGCAATTAACGTTATGGGTAACGATGAGTTCATTATTAGAAAACAAAACGTTATCTTCGCATTCTGATTTATGGGACAATTTGATGTTTACGCATTAGATTTATCACACGGAGACTAATATACATTTACAATAACAAACACTTTCAAAAGTGTTTTTTTTATTTATAATTAAGAAAGGTGATTTTATGGGAATATGAAATGCAGTTTGAGATTTATTAAGTGTTATTGTTTATGCTGTTTTAGGTACTTTTGCTTTAATTTTCATTCTAGCTTTAATAGCTAGAATAGTTAAGTTTAATAAGCTTAAATTTAAAAAAGACCAAATAGTTAAAAGTGAACTTATTAAGAAGAAAATGTTCAAAACAAGTGATGGATATGAGCTTAGATGATTTGGTGAAATTGATCAAAAAAGTGAATATATAATAATTGGTATTCATGATATGTTTAGAAATAGAAAAGATTTTGATAAGTTAGAATTATGGTTGAGAAAAACTCATAAAGATAAATATTCTTTAGTTTCTTTTGATCAAAGAAATTGTGGTGAAAATATAGTTGATAACCAATACCACTTTGGAACTACGATATCTGATTTAAGAGAAATAGTAGAAGAGATAGGTGAAAAATACCCTAGTTTAAAAATAATCTTATTGGGAGATGGATTTGGATCGACTATAGCTTCATTTTTATCACAAGATGAAAAAATTCACAGCATAATATGTTCTTCAATGAGACTTAATAATGTATACAAAAAGACTTTTGGCTTTTATTTAAAACTTTGATGAGGAACATTATTTAAAGCAAATGCTAGGTTAGCTTTACCTTTAAATGGTTCAGATTTAACAGATGATTCTAATTTTGCAAAAGTAATAGAAGATGAAAATACAACTAAGAACTCAATGAATACAAGAGATTATTATTTATGAAAAAAAGCAAACAAAGTTAGTGTTAAGAATATAAATAATTCAAAAAGCAAATTTACACTAATAATGTCAAACACAGACTTTTACTGTAACTCTAAAAATACAGTAAAATACATTTCAAAATTAGAGAAAGATAAATATAATTTAGAAACAGTTAAAGGATTTAAGCATTATTTCTTAAATACAAAAAATTCAGAACAAATATTTGAATTAATAATTAAAAATATATAAATATTTGTTATTATTACTTTAGAAAAACTAAATAATTCTTATTAAGAACCACTGAGAGAAAACAACTCGTTGATGTGGTAGCAACCCATTTTATGAAGGTGCTTAAATTAAGGGGAAACCAACGATGAGGCTATTAAAAACTTCTCTTTTGTTGGGGAAGTTTTTTTATTTTACGATTTTATTTACAAGAGGAGAAAAAAACAATGAGAAGATTATTTACAAGTGAATCAGTTTCAGAAGGACATCCAGATAAGATTTGTGATCAAATAAGTGACGCAATACTTGATGAATGTTTAAGACAAGATCCAAATTCAAAAGTGGCATGTGAAACTTTTGTTACAGAAAACTACTTATTAATTGGAGGGGAAATAACAACTAAAGCTAAAGTTGATTATGCAGCAATTGCAAAATGAGTTTTAGAAAGAGTTGGTTACGATAACCAAGAAACTGGTATAGATCCAAAAACATGTGAGATTGTAGTTAAAATAAATACACAATCACCTGATATTGCTATGGGTGTTGAACAAGAAGAAATGGGAGCTGGAGACCAAGGAATTATGTTTGGTTATGCAAATAATGAAACATCTACTTATATGCCTTATTCAATCCAAGTTGCTCATGACTTAGTTCACATAGCTTCAAAGTTAAGAAAAGTTGGAGCTTTCAAGTGAGCTCAACCAGATATGAAATCACAAGTTACAATGGATTACACAAATGAAAATAACCCAAGAATTGAAACTATTTTAATGTCAATTCAACATGATGCTGATTACAACAAAGAAGAATTTGAAAAATTTGTTAAATCAAACATTATGGATGTAATTGCAAAAAGATATAATTTAAACACTGATTTCAATGTTTTAATAAATCCTACTGGTAGATTCGTTATTGGAGGACCAAAAGGAGATACTGGTCTTACAGGAAGAAAAATAATAGTAGATACTTATGGTGGATACTCACGTCACGGTGGAGGGGCTTTCTCAGGAAAAGATCCAAGTAAAGTGGATAGAAGTGCTGCTTATATGTGTAGATATGCTGCAAAAAATATGGTTGCAGCAAAACTAGCAGATAAACTAGAAATTCAAGTTAGTTATGCAATTGGTAAATCAGAACCTGTTTCTGTATTTATAGAAGCTTTTGGAACAAACAAAGTATCAATGGATATTTTATATAAAGCTTTAAGAGAAAACTTTGACTTTAAAGTTAGCTCTTTAATTGAAAATTTAGATTTAAAATCTCCAGTTTACTTCAGAACAAGTAAATACGGACATTTTGGTAAAAAAGAATTCAACTGAGAAAAACTAGATAAAATTAGAGAATTAGAGGCATATTTATAAGATGTTATTAGAAGTGATTGCTAAAGATTTAAAGGATATAAAAATAATCAATAACTCAAATGCAAATAGAATTGAGTTTTGTAGAGAATTAAAAATAGGTGGACTAACACCTTTTTTAGAAGATGTTATTGAATGTTGTTCTTATTCTGTATTGCCAGTAAATGTAATAGTTAGAAATACAGAAAGAGACTTTTTCTACAGTGATGAAGAAAAGAAAGAAATGATTGAACAAATAAAAGCTATTAAAAATACTAAAGCCAACGGTATAGTAATTGGTGCTTTAAATAAAGATTTAACAATAGACACTGATTTTTTAAAACAAGTCATTGAAATTAAAGGTGATTTAGAAGTAACATTTCACAAGGCTTTTGATGAAGTTAAAGATTTTAAAAAATCTTATGCTATTTTAAATGAATTAAAAATAAATAATGTTCTTACAAGTGGTGGTAAAAACATTAAAGATGGTATGGAAACTTTAAAAGAATTAGTTTCAATGAATCTTGACACAAAGGTTTTAATCGGAGGAGGAGTTAATCAAGATAACTTCTTAGAATTAAAACAAATATCTGACAATATTCACGTTGGATCATGTGTTAGAAATAACTCAAGTTGAGATGAACTATCAAGTGCTGAAAAGATAAATGAATTATTGGAGAAATAATTATGAAAGTTACAATAATCGGAGCTGGTTTAGCGGGGTGTGAAGCTGCATGACAACTTGCAGAAAATGGTGTAGAAGTACATTTATATGAAAAAAAGAAAATTCATAAAAATGAAATACAAACACTAGAAACCTTTGCTGAATTAGTTTGTTCAAATACTTTTAGAAGTGTTTCAACACAAAATGCAGTAGGGATATTAAAAAAGGAACTTGAAATACTAGGTTCCTTTATTTTAGATTGTGCTTATAAAACACAAATACCATCTGATGATGCTTTGGCAGTTGATAGAGAATTGTTTTCTAATATGGTTGATAAAAGAATAAGAGAACATGAAAATATTAAAGTATTTGAAGAAGAATTTTTAGACATAGATACAGAAGAAATAGTTTTAATTGCAACAGGTCCTCTTTGTTCTGACGAATTTAAAATTAAATTAGAGCAGTTACTGGGTAAACAAAAGTTATTCTATTTAGATGCATCTGCTCCGATTTTAGAAAAGCAATCAATAGATTTTACAAAGGTTTACTACAAATCTAGACATAAAAATGACAATAGTTATATTTGCATTCCTTTAGACGAAAAACAATTTAACGATTTTCACAATGAACTTGTAAATGCAGAACAAGTTAAATTGAAAGATTTTGAACAAGAAATATTCTTTAAGGGTTGCCAACCAATTGAACAATTGGCAAAAACATCTAAAAAAATACTCTTAAGATCGGCTATGTCTCCAAATGGTCTTGAAAATGAAGATGGTATTCAACCATATTCTGCAGTTCAACTTAGAAGAGATGATGCAATTGATAACCTATATAATATTGTGGGTTTTCAAACAAATTTAACTTGAAAAGAACAAAAAAGAATATTTTCAACTCTTCCTGGTTTAGAAAAAGTTGTTTTCAGAAGATTTGGTGTTATGCATAAAAATAACTTTATAAATTCCCCTAAGATACTTAACAAAAAACTTCAAATGATGAGAAAGAAAAACATATTTTTTGCAGGTCAAATAACTGGTGTAGAAGGTTATATTGAATCTTTTGCTTCTGGTTTGGTCGCTGCTAGAGGGATATTAAGTGTTATAAATAATAAGAAATTTATACCACTTCCAGAGGACACTGTACTAGGAAGTTTGATTAGTTATATAACTAATCCAAAACATAAAAAATTAAAGCCTATGAAGTCTAATATGGGTATTGTGAAGTTCGATAACAGTTTAAAATTTGATTCTAAAGAAGAAAAAAACACATATATATGTAAAAATTCTTTAGAATTATTAAAAAGCTTTATCTAGTTTAAAATATAAAATTACCTTATATGGAAGTAATTTTTTTGTACAGAAATAAGGAATTGTGATCCACTATTGGAGCAAAACTAGTATCAAGTATGTCTTATTATAAAGATTTTGAATTTTCTGAAGATGAAGTTTTTGAATTAATAGCAGATGATCAATACCTCCTTGATGATTCGATAGAGGTTTATGGGAAAGAGTTGATTAACTTTCTAAGGATTTGAGAGTTAATAAGATTAAAAATAATAGAATCTAAAGAAACTTTTAGAAACGAAGGAGAACACAAGTGATCTTTTGATGTAAATAATTATAGAGAAGTATATATGTTGCTAGATTCTTCTGGAGAATATGAACATGTATTTTTAAATATGGCCACTGGTAAAAACAAAACAATAGAGATGATAATTTTTTTTGAAGAAAGTTTAATCGAAGAAGCTAGTCTTGAAGCCTTTATTGAGGACTTACTAATTACATATATTTATTTCGCAATTGAAAAACCATTAGGTGTATATACAATACCTTTTTTAAGCATAATAGCTAACTCAATGCTTTTATATAGAGGTTTTGGGCCAATATTACCAACTTATAAAGGTGAATTATTAGATTTTTGCAAACTGTCTGTTGGATTGCTGGAAAGTTGTAAAGGTTTACCTATTGAGCACTATAATAGAACTAATAATTTTGATAAGTGTTTTAAAAGACTTTTAGATATATCTGAAAACAATAAAATGATACTAGATGCCATTTAAAAAAATTTTAATACTTTCATAAAGTAGTGTAAAATAAAAAAGTATAGTGTTTGGGCACACTAATTCTGAAAGGGCTATTTTATGGAGAAAATCAAATTTAAAAATCCTAAAAAATATAAGGGTATTGTAGAAAAAGTTTTTGTTAAAGAAGGACAACCAGTAAAAAAAGATGATGTTCTTGCTTTAATTTCAACTCAATTAGAGAAGTTTGAAATAACATCTACAATTGAAGGTGTAATTAGAAATATATATGTAATTGAATCATTAATAGTTTCACACGGTGACACTGTTTTTGATATTTTTTCAGATAAAGAGATAAATAGCTTACTTAAAAAACCAACAAACATTAATGATACTTTAAAAGAAGGATTAAATGAGTTTGGTTACTTAGAAAAACTAATAAATGAAGATACACAATCAGAGGAAAAAGTTGTAGATGCATCAGATTCTTTAACAAAAGAATTAGCTGATCTTGAACACCTAAATGATGGTGAATATGAAGAAGTAGGAGTAACTGTTTCTATAGATCAAATTAACGAAGACTTTAAAGTTGATGTAAAAGAAGAAATTATAACTAAAAAAGTTGATGATAGAAAATACATTGAAGTTGCTGATTCTTTAACTGAAGAATTATCAAGTCTAGATTACTTAAGCGTTAACAATGCACAAGAAATAAGTGAAACACAATCAATGGATAAAATAGTTGAAGATTTCATTGTCGAAAAAGAACAAGAAAATAAAGTTGAAGTATTTGAAGCACCAGTTTATGAAAAAACAGATACAGCAATAGTTCATTTGGATATAAAACCATTAACAGTTGCAGATTCTATAACAGAAGAATTGGCTTTAAATCATGCTTTAGTATTTGAAGATGAAAAAGATATAGAAATCTTTTCAAATCATGATCCAAAGGTTTCTGAAACTCAAGTTCTAGAAAAAGTATCAAATCAAAAATTCTTATCTAAATTTACACCAGAATCTGAAGGTAAAGAAATGGAAGACGAAGTTTTAGAGACTGAAAATAAGGAACAAGAAGAGTTAAAAATTAAGGAAAATCAAGAAGTTATTGATGAAGTTAAAGCAGAAATTGATAAAGAGAAAAAAGAATTAGAAAAAAAAGTGGAAGCAGATAAAGAAGGATTTAACCATGAAGGTCCTAAATTTGATTACTTACATGAATTTGATGATGAAAAACTTGAAAAAATCTTAAAAAATAGTGAAGAATTAGAAAACAAATTCCATAATATTGAGAATCAAAAAGAAGAACTTGAATTTAAAATAAAAGACATTGATTCAAGAATTAGTCAATTTAGTAATAAATTAAAAGAAGAATTAGAAAACTCAAATAAAGAAGTTGGTGTGGAACAATTCGAAAACAAATTTAAAGAAGTTAGTGAAAAAGTATCAAACTTTATAACTAATACTAAAGAAGAAAGTTCTAAAACTATATCTTCGCTATTAGCAAGAGTTGATGAAAAAATAAAAAATCTTGATGACAAAATCAAAGAAGTTTCATCAATGCCTTTAAATAAATCAAAAGATAACTCTAATGTTACTGAAAAAACTGTGGTAGTTGATAAAACTAATGTTGGTACTTTCTCTTTCAAATTAGATATAACAGCACTTATTAGTTTACATACTTTAATGGTTGAACCATTAAGGGAAAGTGGAGTCGACTTAGAATTAAATTCATTTTATGTAAAAGCACTTAAAAAGACTCTTGTTAAGTTTAATGAATTAGATTTTAATCAATCACTTGTAAGATTGATTAAAGCAGATGATGCTACAATTAGTGATACAGTTGTTGAAGTAAATGAAGATTCAAGTATTTTAAATATAACAAAAGAAATATCAAAAGACATTAAGTTTGATAATCAAGATTTAAAAGTAACCATTTATGACTTATCAAACTTAGGTCTTGATAATGCAAGTTTTGGATTATCAAAAGACTCAATAGTTTCAATATATATTTCAACAATATCAAACTCATTTAAAGAAGATGGTAACTTATCAAATTTTGTAAAAGTAAACTTTGCTTTCAATCAAAATATGTTGGAACCAGAAGATGCAATAATGTTTGGTAAAGAATTTATAAGTATATTAAAAAATCCTGGATTTTTAATATAATAAGAAATAAGCACTATTTATAGTGTTTTTTTTGTTAAAATTAACTTATCTTTGAGGAGAACGAATATGATCAATCAAATTAACGCAGATAGCAAACTAGTAACTTTAATAGCTAGAATAGAGAAAACTATATTATCAACTGGTAATAATGGATCAAATTATTTGATTATTAACTTAGTTGATATGTCAGGAAGAATAGAGGCTAGACTTTGAAATTCAACTGATAAAGATGTTGAAGAATTAAAAAATGGAGTAATTGTAAAAATAGATGCTGCAACAAATGTTTACAGACAACAATTACAATTAAAAGTTAACTCTTATGAAGTTATTAAAGAAGAGGATTTTGCAAAACACAACATCAAAGAAGAAATGTTTAGTATAAGTGCTCCTATAAATGTTGAATCTAACTATGAAAAACTTGTTGAATTTATAAACTCTATTTCAAATGAAGTTTATAAAAAAATTACACTATCAATAATAAAAGAATATGAAGAACAATTTAAATCATATCCAGCAGCTGTAAGTATTCACCATAACGTAATAGGGGGACTGTTTTGACATAGTTACTCATTGTTGATGGGTGCAAAAGCTATAAAAGAAGTTTATAAATATGCTGATGTGGATTGAGAATTAGTTTATTGTGGAACTATTCTTCACGACATAGGAAAAGTAGTTGAAATGGCAGGAAAAAATGCTTCAGAATATACTGATGAAGGAAGATTATTAGGTCATATTTCAATAGGTAATGCTTTTGTTTCAAACAAAGCTATTGAGCTTGGTTTAAAAAACAATAGAGATGTTTTAAAACTACAACATGTAATACTTGCAAGTCATGGTAAAAATGAATATGGATCACCAGTTGAGCCAAACTTATTAGAAGGTGTTATTATTTCATCTTTAGATGCTTTAGATGCAAGAATTTATAAGATAAATGATGAACTTGCTAAAGTTGAAAAAGGTGCTTGAACAGGAAGAATACTTTCTGAAGAGGGTAGAAGTTATCTAAATCATTATGAAAAAAAGGAAACTAATTAGTTTCCTTTTTTATTTTAATTTATTATAAATATCGTTTATATCTGATAACTCTCCAGGTTCAACATTAATTTTAAAAGTATATCCTTTTTCTTTAATGTATTTTGGAACTATATGCTCATGGTAGTGAAATACCATTTGAAATGCTTCAGAGCCTTGATTAGAAACGTAATTTATACCTTTTGCATCAAGTTTTTCTCTCAACATTTTAGCTACAATTTTCTTTGTTTTGGCAACTTCTTGAAGATAGAAGTCATCTGTTTGTTCATAATTTTCAAAGTGTTTTTTTGGTATTACAAGAGAATGACCATCACTATTTGGAAATATATCTAAAAATGCCATTGTGTATTCATTTTCATATATTACTTTTGCATCCATTTCCTTGTTTACCATTTTACAAAATATACAATCCATATAAAAACCTCTTTTCGTAAATATTGTATAAAAAAATAAACCCTAAATCAGGTTTATTTTATTTTTAATCGTCTTTATCATCTTCACTTTTGATGTAAGTTCCAATTTTATCTCAAAGACCTGCATAATAAACTTCATCTTTATCTAAATATTTAGAATAGATAACTGTTTTAGCTAAATCGCTTGATGATGTATCTTTTGAAACTGCATACATGATTTCGTTTAATAAAGCTTCTTGTGATGTTGGTTTTTTCGCTAAAGTTTTTACATCTTCTGTGTGTAATTCTTTGTTTTTAATACTATTTCATCTATCGATGTAAATATTATCATCTCCAGTTGTATTACTGAAAATCATTTCTTTAGTTTCGGGTTCTTTGCCTTCAACTGTTTTACCTTTTACTTTATATGTGCTTGTTGTATCTGATCCACCTAACAATTCAATCATATAAATTGGCAATACAAATACTAAGTCAGCATAGTTTGAGTCTTCTGCATCTTTTGTTAAGAAACCTCTATCACTTTTTACAATTCCAGCTCCTTTATTTCAAGCTTTTATATTTGCTTCATAAGCTTTTCCTGAAATAGGGCTATCACCTAAAGAAGTGTCTCCATTGTAAATTGTTAATCCTTGATAACCTTTTAATCCAAAGTATGAATCGTATCCAGCTTTTGTATCATTTACTATAGTTGCTTTTCCACTAACTTTTTGTGTTATAGAATCCATAACATCTGAAACAGTGTTGCCTTTTCCGTTGTCATCAAATTTAAATGCACCTGTAGCACTATCAATTTTAGTGTTTAGTTCTCTAATTGCATCTGAAACTGCAACTTCAACCTTAGGATCTGTATTATCAAACCTCATTGTTCAAACCATTTTAACATTTGTTTTTCAAGCATCTTTATCATTCAATGTTTGAGTTTTGTTGAAAATAGCTGATGAAGGGTTGATGTAAGGACTGTCTCCTTTGTTTTCATCTTTGCTTTTTTTAATGTCAAACATATTTGTTTTTAAATAAGCGCTTGTTAATAAGTTTTCGTTGATATCTTCAAGTAATTTAGAATTGAAGTAGTCTTGAAATCTTAAATATAAAGCTGTTTTAGAAGATATTTCTTTAAAATCATTTTCGCCCACTTGTACATAAAAGTTTGCTTTTTTTTCTCCTGAATATTCCTTTGTTAAATCTGTTATTTCAGGTAAATTAGCATTTTTGTTATTTGCTAATTCATTTGTAAATCTTCAAATATTTGAAGCACCTGTACCACCAAAGTAAATAGAAGAATACTTTTTACTTACTTTAATATCTTCCTTACCATCGAATGATTTTACAGTTGTATCTTTTTTAATGTTTAAACTATAGTTGTTTTGAACACTTCAGTAATCTAAACGATCACCTTTAATTGATTTTGTATATTCTTCAAATAACTTGTTTTCAGCAACTGTTCTTGACTCTAAACTATATCTTTGTTTAAAGGCATCTTCAATTCCTGTTTCTGTGTTAGAAGTATATTTATTTTTAAAACCTAATTTTTCATACATTGCGTTTGTTGAATCAAATGAATATTGTAATGATAATAGTTCATTAACCATATTTACAATAACTGATTCTATTTCAGCATCTGTAAACATTGAACCAAAGTCTATATTTGCTAAGTCTTTATTTCCAGAAATAGAAACTAATAATTGTTTTGCAAGATCTTTGTTTAACTTAGGACTAGTAATTCTTTGATTAGTACCACAAGCAACAACAAGAGAAGGGGAAGCAACTGTTAATGAAACAGCACCCAGCATACCTAGTAGTTTTTTCATTATCTTGCACCTCCATTTTTATAAAAATCATAATAGTTCCCAATGTTTCCGTAAACAAGATTATAATTTTTTCTAATTATTGAATCGTTTACAAATTGATTTGTCATTGTAGTTGTTTGACCAGCACCAGCATCTGTTGGTGATCATCAAAGACCTTCGACTTTTTCAACCATTTTTCCGTCATATCATGAGTTTCTAATAACTTGTCTTGGATAGTTACTTGCAACTGTTTTGGATTCTATTTCATCTGCTCATTTTGTATTTGCATTATAAAATGCTCTTGATGAACTTTGTCCAATTCAATCTTGTTTAGTTTTTAATTGAGTGTTAAATCACTCTTTTGTACTATCAATAGTTTCTTGTGTTGTTTCGTTATCGCTTTTTTCAAATGTTATATATTTTTCAATAAATTCATTTTGATTAGAAATAGTTTTTGATATTTTAAAGAAGTAATCAAAAACACATGTTGCTCAATATGTTGAAGAAGAATCTGAAGCTGAACTAACTTGAGCTCAATTTTTAACTTCTGCCATTATATCAAAGCTTGAAGCTGATCCTTGTAAACCTTTAAGCATAGAAACATTAACTAAATAATGTAAATATTCATTAGTTACAGTTGTGTTCATACCTTTGTAGTATTTGTTTGATGTAACATTATTCATGTCTCCATCACTTTGAAGAGCTTCTACTTTTGCATTTGCATCTAATTTATTAAATTCTTTAAAAGTGTTTAATTCCTTAGAAGTTTCATTATTTATTTTGTTTTCAACAATACCTTCTTGTTTTTTTCCATTTTTAGAAGTTTGTCCTTCTTTTAGAAGTTTATATCCATCTATCTTCACGATGTGAAGACCAGTTGAATCTACATAGAAAACTTGACCCTTATCATTATATGCATAAAAGTTTTTGTCTTTTGTTCTTGTTATTTTATCTATTAATGTTTCAATTTTAAGGTCAGCTGTTTCAATTTTAATACCTTTTTTATCTTCATCACCTGCTATTTGAGATGAAGCATCTTTTCCTAAAACATAATCATAAACAACTGTTCTCATATCTTGAGTAAAGTCAGTTGAATTACTTAAAGTCATAAGTTTATCGTAGTGCTTAACTGTAGCATCTTCTCTTTGATCAACTTTGTTTGATCTCATTCACATACTTCAAACTTTCTCGTCCTCTACACTACCTAATACATTGTTTGAGTTAGTTTGATCTTTTTGATCTTTAGATTTAAAGCTTTCTTGTGTGAATCCTTTATCAAAAGAACCACCTTCAGAGAAAGGTATTACAACTTCACTTATTGCAAGTGGAGCTTGGTTACTATATCACTTATCTAAAAAGAATCTTTGTGAATTACTTAAGAAACCAGCTCTTGTTTTATTACCACTAATTGTAAATTCATTTAATGAAACAGGGGCATCATATTTAATATCGTTTACGCTTGTTTTAATAACTTCTCTAGCTGCATCTGCAAGTTCTTTATCAGATTTATCTGCAGTTAAAGATGTATTTTCTCATTTACTTTCTTCGCCTGTTTTAACAGTTGAGTTTTTTATTTGAGCTATTTGATCTAAATCTGATCTTAAGTAATTTGCAATTATTTGGTCATTATCTCCAGCATCACGAATTACTTTAGATAGTGCGTTATATTTTCTAATAACTTGATCTGGAGTTATTCATTCAACTCCCATTTGATCAGTTTTAAGTAAAACATCTAATAATGTTTTTGAAGCATTATTATTTGAATCAGATAATAAGATATCTGCTTTATATTTGTTTTCTAGGAAATCTTTATCCATAGATTTAACGTCATCTTGATAAACGCTGTATTTATTTACAAGCATTTTATTTCATTCTTTTTCTCATTTTTTACCGTGTTCTTTTTTGTATTTATCTTTTTCTGTTGTGATTTGTCTATCAACAGCAGAGCTTAGTTCATCTCATTTTTTAACTAAAATGTCTGATAAACCATCGTTTGTATAAATACTTTCTTCCTTGATCATATCTTTATTATCTTTTGCATTAGATAATATTGAAAGGTTGATCATTTTTAAAAGGTCTAAAGTAAGTTTTTCCTTATTTTTTGGACCATCTTTATTAATTAATTTAGCAAGAACATCGTTTGTACTAATTTTTGCTGTACCATCTATTGATTGTAAAAATTGAATAAGAATTGAGTTTCCGTCTTTATCTTTTTGATCGTAGTTTGGACTACAAGCAACAGCCATTTGTGCTGTTGTTGTTATTAAACTAACACTTCCTAACAGTGTTAATAATTTTTTCACACCATTCACTCCTTGGTTTGTATATCAAAATAATTATAAAGAAAAATAAGGCAAAATGACATTAAATTACAATTAAAACTAAATAAAATAAAGTTTTTAATTAATTTAAAACTCATTTCAAATAGATTTTTATTTTCACTCATAAGTATCTATAATAATAGAGCAAGGAGTTTTTTTAAATGCATAAATTAGAAGTAAAAGATCTATACGTAAGTATAGAAGATAAAGAAATTTTAAAAGGAGTAAATTTAACTGTTAATTCAGGAGAAATACATGCTCTTATGGGGCCTAATGGTAATGGAAAATCAACATTACTTATGGCTATTATGGGACACCCAAAATATGAAATAACAGCAGGAGATATTTTAGTAGATGGAGAATCAATCTTAGAAATGAGTGTTGATGAAAGAAGTAAAGCAGGGTTATTTTTAGCTATGCAAAACCCCCAAACTATTCCAGGTGTTTCAAACTTAGAGTTTTTAAAATATATAGTAAATGCTCACAGTGATGAAAAGAAAAAACTACAAGAAATCTTTAAAGATATTAAACAAGGTGCAGGAGAATTGGACTTTGACTTAAATATGTTAAAAAGATTTGTAAATGATGGTTTTAGTGGTGGAGAAAAGAAAAAAAATGAAATCTTACAACTAAAAATGTTAAATCCAATCTTCAGTTTAATTGATGAAATTGATTCAGGATTAGATGTTGATGCTTTAGAAGTTGTTTCAAAAAACTTAAACGAAGTTGATTTATCAACAAATGCAATGGTTATTGTTTCACATTACGATAGATTCTTTAAAAAAGTTAAACCAACACATGCTCACGTTATTATTGATGGGAAAATTATTACAAGTGGTGGAAACGAAATTGTTGAAAGAATCAACACAGAAGGTTATGCTTGAGCAAAGGAACTAGCTAAATAATGACTAATTTAAAATTAAATGAGTCATACATAGATTTTAGAGAGAACTTACCTTCAAGTTTTACATTTGATAATAGTGAAAATAAAATAATATTGTTAGAAAACAAATTTGGAACTATTGATTTGAATCTTGAACAAGATGTAGAGATGAAAGTAATTATTTTGTTTTTACCTTCAAAAGATAGTGCTAAAAAAGAGTTTAATATTAATTTTAATTTAAAGAAAAATTCAAGATTAGACTTAAAAATATCTAATATAGCAAATTATGATTGTGATGATAATTTTACAATTAACTTAAATGAAGAAAATACTTCAGTTGAATTTTATAATTCAACAATTATTAATAAAAATATCAAAAAGAACTCAATTATAAAATCAGTTCACAATGCAAGAAACTCTTATTCAAATATAAGAACTTATGAAGTACTTAAAGATACTTCAAAAGGGTTTATAAGATGTATTAGTGATATTAAAAAAGGTTCAAATCAAGCAGAAGCTCACCAAGAATTAAGATTATTAGTACTTGATAAAGAAGCGAAAGCGGATTCAGATCCAGTTTTATTAATTGATGAAAATGATATTGTTGCAAGTCATGCCAATGCAATTGGTATGCTTGATCCAGACCAAGTGTTTTATCTTTTATCAAGAGGATTAAATGAAACACAAGCTCAAGAATTAATTATCAATGGATACTTTGAACCAGTATTCCAAGAAATTCTTGAAGAAGAATTATTAAATTACTTAAAAGAACAATTAAAGGAAATGATCTAATGAACTTTAAAGATAAATTCTCATATTTTAAAAATAATGCAAAGGAAATCTATTTTGACTCTGCAGCTACTTCAATTAAATTTGATAGAGTCATTGAAGCGCAAGGAGAATATGACTTAAAAATAGCTGCAAACTCTCACAATAACTTATTTGATAATGCTTATAAAGCAAATCAAATCTTGTCAGAAACAAGAGTTAAAATAGCAAATTTTATTGGGGCTAAAGATAAAGATGAAGTTATTTTCACAAGCGGAACTACTCATTCTTTAAATCAATTAGCTTTTGGTATGAGAAATTATTTAAATAAAGGTGATGAAATACTTGTCACAAAGATGGAACACTCTTCAAATTTATTGCCATGAATGGTTTTGGCAGAAGAAGAAAATCTTAAAATAGATTATTTAGAATTAGATGAAAACTTTTTAATTGATATTTCTAAAATAAGTGAAAAAGTTAATGATAAAACAAAAGTTGTATCATTTGCTATGAATTCAAATACCACTGCTGGATTAAATTCAGTAAAAGAAATAGTTTCAAAAATTAGAAGCATAAATGAAAAAGTGATTGTTATATTGGATCTTGCTCAATCAATTGCACATAACAAAATCGATGTAACTGATTTAGATGTTGATTGTGTTGCTTTTTCAACTCATAAACTTTATGGACCTTTTGGTTTGGGAGTTCTTTGAGCTAGAAAAGAAATATTAAAATGACTTAAACCAATCTTTTACGGGGGAGGGAACAACACAAATATTAGTGTTGATAACTATAAGTTAGCTCCTATCCCTGAAAAATTTGAAGCAGGAACATTAAATTTATCTGCAATATATGCTTTTAGTATATGTTTAGATATGATAAATGATTTAAAACTGGATAATCTAATTGCTTATGAAGAAGAATTAAAAAAATACTTCAGAAGTAAGTTGAACGAAATAGATCAAGATAAGTTTGAATTCTATAACTTAGAAAATAATCAACCAATGGTTTTATTTAATTTAAAAAATGTTAATTCACAAGACTTTGGTGCTTTTTTAAACAAAAAGTACAATATCTCAGTTAGGGTTGGAAAACATTGTGCTAGATTGGCAACTGATGTTTTTAAAATAAGTTCAACAATAAGAGCTAGTTTTTCAATCTATAACACAAAAGAAGATATTGATGTTTTTATAGAAGCTTTAAAAGATTGTGATAACTGAATTAATGAAATAATTTAAGGAGGCTTTATAATGTTTGATAAAGAAGACAAAATTCAATTAAGACAAATAATAATGGAACATTATACTCAGCCAGACTACAAGGGTTTGATTGAAAATGATAAATCAATTATCAAATTTCAAGATTCTCCAACATGTAGTGATGAAATAAATGTTCAATTATTAATTGAACAAAAAAAAATAGTTGAAGCAAGATTTGATGGTAATGCTTGTGCAATATCAACTGCTTCAACAGATATAATGTGTTCTAAATTAATAGGTTTAGAAGTACAAGAAGCTCAAAAGCAACTTGTAAACTACTATAATATGATTTCTGGAAATGAATATGATGAGTCAATGTTGGATGAATTGATAGCATTTTGAGAAATAAACAAACAAGGAAATAGAATAAACTGTGCTCTATTAGGAGCAGATGGATTTAAATCTATTTTAAATAAGGAGGTGTAGATAATGAAAAAATTGAAACAAGAAGAGGAAATTAAACAAATATCTGACTATAAATATGGTTTTAATGAAGGTGAAGTTTCTACATATAAAGTACAAAAAGGACTTAATGAAGATGTTGTAAGAGAGATTTCTAAACATAAAGAAGAACCTCAATGAATGCTAGATTATAGATTAGAAAGTTTAAAGGTTTTTGATCAAAAACCTCAACCAAGTTTTGGTCCAGATTTAAACTGAGTAGATTTTAATGATTATTATTACTATACTGAAGGTGCTGGTAAAACAGTAAAAACTTGAGATGAAATACCAGATAACATTAAAAGAACTTTTGATCGTTTAGGAATACCTGAAGCTGAAAAAAACTTTTTAGCAGGTATTAATGCTCAATGAGATGCTCGTCCAGTTTATGAAAGAATGAACGAAGAGTTAGAAAAACAAGGAGTTATTTTTACTGACTGTGATACAGCTTTAAGAAAACATCCAGATTTATTTAAAAAATACTTTGGTCAATTAGTTAAAAACGATGATAACAAATATGCAGCATTAAATGCAGCTGTTTGATCAGGGGGAACATTTATTTATGTTCCTAGTGGAGTTAAGTTAGAAAAACCACTTCAAGCTTACTTTAGAATTAACTATCAATCATCAGGACAGTTTGAAAGAACTTTGATTGTTGTAGAAGATGATGCAGAACTACACTACATTGAAGGATGTACTGCTCCAATCTATTCAGAAAACAACTTACACGCAGCTATTGTTGAAATCTTTGTTGGTAAAAGAGCAAGTGTTAGATATACAACAGTGCAAAACTGAAGTGATAACGTTTTAAACTTAGTTACAAAAAGAAGTATAGTTGAAGAAGATGGAAGAATGGAATGAATTGATGGAAACATCGGTTCAAAAGTAAATATGAAGTATCCTTCATGTATCTTAAAAGGTGACAGAGCACAAGGAGATACAATCTCGATAGCTGTTGCTAAAAAAGGTGTTTATCAAGATGCTGGAAGTAAAATGATTCATTTAGGAAAAGAAACAAAATCTAAAATAGTCTCAAAATCAATTACTTTCCAAGGTGGAACAGCAAACTATAGAGGTTTAGCCTACATTGGACCTGATGCAATCAACTCAAAAGCAAGAGTTGAATGTGATACTTTAATCTTAGATAACCAATCACATTCAGATACAATTCCTCAAAACAAGGTTCACAATAATCAATCTCAAATAGAACACGAAGCTACAGTTTCAAAAGTAAGTGAAGAACAATTATTCTACTTAATGAGTAGAGGACTTGACGAACAAGAAGCTTTAGAAATTATTGTTATGGGATTCTTAGAACCATTTACAAAAGAATTGCCATTAGAATATGCAGTTGAGTTAAATCAACTAATCAAAATGGACATGGAAGGTTCTGTTGGATAATAAAAAAAAGCAATTATTTAATTGCTTTTTTTGTTACTTTTTTGTTTGAGCATTTATAACAGTATAAAGAGTTTAGATTTATTGCAAAACCTACTTTTCCAACTTTAAAAGTAAAGTTATTTACTTCTGGAATTACTTTATCAACTGTTGTAAACCATTTCATATATTTTTGTGCTGTACATTTCTTTTTACAGTTTGCACAACTAATTGTTTTGATCTCATATTTTTTGATAATAGCACTTACTTCTGCTAAATATCATTCAAAATCGTTTTTAGGATAATCATCTGAAAAATATTTATCAAACGCATCCAATAAAGAATTTTCTGCTGCATCAACTTTTTGTTTCTTGTCATTATATTTTTTAACTAAATATGGAATCAATAGTGATGCTACAAAAACAGTTATTGTTGAAACGGCACTAAGTATAGTATTTATAATATCTGTAGTTTGTGAAAAAAACATATATAAGTCTCCTAATTTAAAAATTACATTACAAGTTCTACGCCATCGATGTCATATGGGAATTCTTCTATAAGAACTCCTTCAACACCTTCTTTAAAAGTCAGTTCTGTTAAACCACAACCAACACAATTACCCTTAAGTCTTATGTAAACAAGTTTGTCTTTTATTGCAACAAATTCCATATCTCCACCATCTTGAGTTATGTACATTCTTAATTGTTCCAATGTAGCCTTTACTTTTTCTTCTAAATTATTTTTTTCCAAAATTTCACCTTCTTTTTAAAAATTTTTTCAAATTTGTTATTCATAATACAAATTAAGTTTATAATTAATTTGTAAGGAGAGCAATAGGATGTTGAACAAAGGACAAAAAGTTAAGGCTAAAATTACAGCTATTGTAAACTATGGTGCTTTTTGTGAAGTAACAGACCAAGACGAAATAATCAAAGGGTTAATTCATATTTCAGAAATATCAGACTTTTTCGTAAAAAGTGTTGATGAATTCTTAAATTTGAATGAAGAATATGAAGTTGAAGTTATAGAACTTCTACAAGATAAAAACCAAGTTAAATTAAGCTATAAATCAATTAGGCCAGAGTTATTAAAAACACCAGAAACAAAAATAAAAGAAACAAAAAGTGGATTTGATAACTTAAAAAGTAGCGTAGAATCAAAATAGTAACAAGGGGAAATAGTAATATGATAAAAACAAGTTTTAAAAATTCACAAATTGAAAATGAAATTTCAAAATTCAGTGAAGCAAAAATAAAAGAAGTACATGATATGATTGAAAATAAAACTGGAGAAGGTAGTGATTTCCTTGGTTGAGTAAACTGACCAGTTGAATTTGATAAAGATGAGTTAAGTAAAATGAAACAAGTTGCTAAGAACTTAAGATCAAAAATTAATGTTTTATTAGTTGTTGGTATTGGGGGAAGTTATTTAGGAGCAAGAGCAGCTGATGAAATGATCAGAGGTTTATATTCAAACGATAAAGTTGAATTAATATACATCGGAAATACCATTTCTTCTACATATACTCAACAAGTTGTTGATTATGTGAAAGATAAAGAATTTGGTATTGTAAATATTTCAAAATCAGGAACTACAACAGAACCTGGTATTGCATTTAGAGTTTTTGAAAAACTTTTAGTGGATTTAAAAGGTAAAGAAGCTGCAAAAGAATTAATTGTTGCAGTTACTGATAAATCAAAAGGTGCTTTAAAACAATTAGCAACAGCAGAAGGTTATGAAACTTTTACAATTCCAGACGATATTGGTGGTAGATTTTCAGTATTTACATCTGTTGGGATTTTCCCATTATTAGTTGCTGGAGTTAATGTAGATGATATCTTTACAGGAGCTAAAAAAGCTATGGAAGATACTAAAAAATTAGATAATGAAGCTTATAAATATGCTGTGGCTAGACATATTTTACATACTGAAAAAAACTTTAAAGCAGAAACTTTAGTGGGTTATGAATTACAAATGCAAACATTTACTGAATGATGAAAACAATTATTTGGTGAATCAGAAGGTAAAGATGGAAAAGGTCTTTTCCCAACAAGTTGTGTATTTTCAACTGATCTTCACTCACTTGGACAATTTATTCAAGAAGGTACAAAAAATGTATTATTTGAAACAATAATAGATGTTAAAAAACCTAATCTTGATTTAAATGTACCTACAAATAACGATGATCTTGATGGATTAAACTACTTAACAAGCAAGTCATTCCATGAAATTAATAAAGTTGCACTTGAAGGTGTTGTTGATGCTCATGCAAATACAGGAAATGTTCCAAACATTGTATTAGAATTTGAAAAAATGGATGCTGAAATGTTTGGTTATGCTGCATACTGATTCATGAAATCTTGTGCTATGAGTGGATATTTATTAGAAATAAATCCATTCAATCAACCTGGAGTTGAAGTTTATAAAACAAACATGTTTAAATTACTAAGAAAACCTGGATTCTAAAAAATAAAAAAATGATAGGAAACTATCATTTTTTTAAACTAAAATTAGGTTAAGGGAGAGAAAAATATGTTAAATAAAGATAATTTAATCTACTTAAAAGATAAACAAATAATTTTAGATAACTATATTATGGAATCAAAAGGTATAGTTATAGATAAACAAATAATTAAAAAGAAAATAATAGCTTTCTTAGTTGAAGTTTCTGAATTCATAAACGAATATAGATCTTTTAAATATTGATCAAATAAAGGTCCTAGCGAAAAATCTGTTATTCTTGAAGAACTAATAGATTGTTTACACTTTATAATTAGTTTAGGAACAAATGTTAATTTTGACTTTTCTGAATTTAATAATAAAATTAAACAAGCAGATGATATTGATGCTTGAAGTATTAATGTTTATAGAAAAGCATTAGTATTTGAAGATAAGTTTGATGCTCAATCATATGATGATTTATTAGATGAATTCTTATCAATTACTTATATTTTAGATATAACAACTGATGAAATTCTAAGTGTATATAACAAAAAAAATGAAATAAACTTTAATAGACAAGATAGTGGATATTAAAAATAGAAATAGAGGGTAAATTTATGGCTGCAAAAAAAGATTTAAAAAGCATTTATGAATATAGACCTTCTAATCCTAATGATCCTAAAATGCCATCATTAGAAAGAACTTCAGACAGTGAGTTTGGAAGTTCTTTAGATGATAGTGAATTTTACTTTGAATCAAGCATTAATCCAAATGCTGCTCAAGAAGTAAAAGAAAAACCTAAAAAACAAACAAAATTAAAAGAAGAAAAATCAGAAGTTCTTCTTGAAGGTTTAGAAGATAACAAACAAAATGCAACAAGTGTTATTGCAAAAATTAGAGGTTTAAGCGAACTTTCAAACACACTAAACACAGTTGAAAAAAGTGGAGATGAACTTGTAACAAATGAATTTGTTATGCCAGATCCAACTTCTGAGCTAAATATTTTTAATGCATTTGCAAATAAAAAATATAGAGCAATGGAAGAGTTTAGTAGAACTAAAGAAATAATAAAAAACAGTCGTGGTGAAGTTAGATTAAAACTTACTGAAAAAGAAATTAAGAAAATACTAGAAACTTTTAGAAGCAAAGTTGTAAAATTAACTCAAAAAGAAGTAGTTTTAAAAAATAGTAAATATGGTTTTGAAATTTACAGAAACTCTTCTGATAAAAGATATTGAGTTGCTGCAAGTTGTTTTGAAGAAGTTTGAGACCCTAAAAAAAATAATTATGTAAACCTTTGATCTGGTAACTCATTTACAGGATATGGATATCATGATTTTGATGAAACAATTGCTCAAACAATAAATATGATGACAAAAGGTAAAACTGGAAATGTTATTTGAAGAGATTTTGTTACTGGTTGAAACAAACAAAAAAATAGATTTTATGCTGGAGATGAAGCAACTCAATTCACTTATACTGAATACAAAAAAATAGTTAAATGATATAGAGAAAATAAAATTTGAATATTAGTTAAACAAGCTAAAGTTAAGGATATTGAAGACTTAATGGAAGAAAACAAAATGAAAAGAAAATCTGGTGAACCACTTTCTGCAATGTCTACAATTCAAGCTAAATTACTTGAACCGCCACGTAGAGCATCATTAATATTTGGTTATCCAGTTAAAGATCCAAACTATAAAGGAAAGGACTTTGCAAACCCAGAAAATAAATTATATGAAATAGGTTTTGCACTTACTGAATAAAATGAAAATTACATCTGTTAATAACAATTTAATTGAAGAAGTTCTTTCATACAAAGAAACTAAAGTTCAAAAAGAATTAAATAAATACATTATTGAAGGAGTAAAGATGGTAGATCTTGCTGTTCAAAAAGGTGTTGTTGATATGATTCTTGTTGAAGAACAATTGCTTGATAAATATAAAAGTTTTGAAAATGTTATTGAAATTAGCGATAACATTTCTAAAAAAATAAGTGATTTAAAAACAAATCAAAAAGTTTTTGCCGTTTGCAGAATAGAAGAGAAAGACTTTCAAGATGGAAACTATCTAATTCTTGATGGTGTTCAAGATCCAGGTAACCTAGGAACTTTAATTAGAAGTGCTTTTGCTTTTGGTTTCAATAACGTTATTTGTTCAAATGATTGTGTTAGTTTTTATAATCCAAAAGTTTTAAGAGCAACGCAATCAAATCACTTTGATTTAAATTTAAAAAATGAAGATTTAATAAATTTAATAGATAAATTAAAGCAAAAGAATATAATAGTTCTAGGGACTTTACTAAGAGAAGAAAGTTGCTCTTTAAAAGAAATAAAAGATAAACAAGTAGCTCTTGTTCTTGGAAATGAAGGTCAAGGAATATCTCAAGAAGTTTCTAAAGCAATTGATAAAAACATTAAAATAAAAACTAATCCAGATTTGGAAAGTTTAAATGTTGCAATTGCAGGGTCAATAATTATGAACAACATTTATTCTATGGAATAAAAAAGAAGGGAATTTAATAATGAGACAATATAATGCATTAATTAACAACGAACTTATTGATAATGGTCAATGATTAGAAATAATGAACCCAGCAACTTTAACTGTTGCAGGTAAAGTAAGTGCTTTATCTCCAGAAGATATTAATAAAGCGTTTTCTGCTGCAAGAACTTCACAACAAGCATGAGAAGAAGTTAGTCTTTTAGATAGAATAGCTACTTTAAAGAAATTTAGAGATTTAATCGAAATCAATAAAGATGAAATAGCTCAAGTTATGTCTGAAGAAATAGCAAAAAACCTTAAAGAATCACTTGCAGAAGTTGTAAGAACAATCGAAATTATTGATTATACTTTTGAAGAAGCTAAAAGAATGGAACCTTTAGCTTTAACTGGTGAAGGAATGGGTGCAAAAAATAAACTTGGAGTATTTTCAAGAGTTGCAAAAGGAGTTGTTTTAGCAATTTCTCCATTCAACTACCCATTCAACTTAGCTTTAGCAAAAATAATACCAGCTTTAGTAATGGGAAACTCAGTTGTTTTTAAACCAGCTACAGCAGGAAGTTTAGTTGGTGCTTACATGTCAAAACTTGTAATTGAAGCAGGTTTTCCAAAAGGAATATTTAATATAGTTACAGGTAGAGGGAGAGAAATTGGAGATATTATTACTTCAAATCCTGAAATAGACATGATTTCATTTACAGGAAGTGTTGGAATTGGTAATCAAATAAGAAAAATGGGAAGTTCTACAGATTTAGTTCTTGAATTAGGTGGAAAAGATCCTGCTCTTGTTTTAGATGATTTAAACTTAGAAAAATATGCAGATGAAATAATAAATGGAGCATTTGGTTACTCAGGACAAAGATGTACTGCTGTTAAGAGAGTTCTTGTAAGTAATCAAATAGCTGATAAATTAGTACCTATTTTAAAAACAAAAGTAGAATCTTTAAGTGTTGGAATGCCTCAAGATAATGCATTCATTACACCAGTTATCGATGAAAGATCTGCAGAATTTATTCAAGGCTTAATTGATGATGCAAAAGATAAAGGTGCCACAATTGTAAGTGGAGATAAAAGAGAAAAAAACTTAATGTGACCAACATTAATTGATAATGTAACAGTTGATATGAAAGTTGCTTGAGAAGAACCTTTTGGTCCTGTATTGCCAGTTATTAGAATTGATTCATTAGATGAAATGATTAAAATTGCAAATGAATCACAATTTGGATTACAAGCTAGTGTATTTTGCCAAGATATTTCAAAAGCTATATTGACTGCAAAAAGAATTAAAACTGGAACAGTTAATATTAATTCAAGACCACAACGAGGACCTGACAGCTTCCCATTCTTAGGAATAAAAGATTCTGGAGAAGGTGTTCAAGGAATTAGAGAATCATTATTAAGTATGACAAGATACCAAGGAATGATTATTAATTATTAATAGAAAATTAACAAGGAGAGCATTTAAAAATGACCTTCTTGTTAATTGTTTTTTAAGGGAATAATATGTTTTTTAAAAGTAATAAACAATACAAAATTTTAAAAATATTATTTATAGTGTTTTTTCTTTTTACATTTTTATCATTTATTTTATCTAGTATATATGATTTACAAATAAATAAGTTTTTTGCAAAGGGTATGGATATTTATGGTCTAAAAATATTTGTCTGAGTATATGAAGAACTTGGTATGACTCAATCGTATTTATTCATATTTCTTTTTATATCAATATATTTAGAAATAAAAAGAATAGAAAATAAAGAAAGTAAAATTTGAAACTTAGCAATTTGGATTTTTTACGGAGCCGTTTTTGTGTTTTGATTTACTGCAAATCTTTATTGAATAATTACAACAACTAAAATAGATGATGGATATGGACCTGGAATAAGTGGTTGATTCTTAGATTCTTACAAAATAAGACAAATAATATTGATAGTTTTATTTTTGTTAGAAACAACTGCTATGTCGCTAGTTTTTTATTATATAAGATTTAAATTTGTTAGGAGAAGCGATATTCTTTCATCTGGTTATAAGGTTGATGCTATTAAAGCTTTTAGTGCTTTTTTAACAACTAGCTTGATTGTTTATATAATGAAGGTTGTGTTTGGAAGACCTTACTTTTACAGTGTTGACTTTGAAAATATATTTTATTCAGATAGAGTAACAGATGAATGAAAAACATATTGAATAACAACAGGTCATAAAATCAAATCATGAGGTATTTATGATGTCGAAATAGATAGAGTTATGGGAGTAGATTATCTTCCTTGGTGACAAATTAATGATTTTTTTGGAAACTTTACAGATATATTTAAACCTCTAGGTACAGGTAAGGCTGGTTGGTGAAATATGGATTTTCCATCTGGTCATATGATCTCTTGTTTTACAATGTTGTATACTGCTTATTTCTTTTTGGGTGAAAAGAAAAATAGAAAGTTAAATTGAAAATTATGATCAATAATAGGTATTTGATTTTTACATATAAATACAATGCAATATACACAAATCATTTCTAGAACACATTGAATTTCTGACACTTCTTTTTCGATAATTCTTAGTTTAATAGTTATTATCTTTAACGGAAAAATTATAGATTGATTTAGAAATAAAAATCTGAATAAAACAAATACAAAATAACACAAAAGAAACACCTATAAAGGTGTTTTTTTTATTTCAATAATACTTGTCTTTACTTTTTTTTGGTGCTAAAATATCTATGTATTTTTAGGGCTATACAAGATAGGGGCAAATATATGAAAAAAGGTTTATTTTTTGGCGTTTTACTTTGATTATCAACGCTAATTTTAAGTTTTCTAGGGAGCTTTTTAATTGGGGGAAGCAATTTTTATGCATTCAACTTCCCACAAGAAAATTCAATATTTAATATTTTACAAATAGCAATAGTTATAGTAATTTCATTGTTATTTGTAATGGGTGTTGCTAGAATGGCAAAATCAAACGTTAAAGCATTAGTTATTTTATACACTTTATTAGGTGTTACTTTAGCTGGTGTTAATATTGCATTTTTAATACTTTTAAAACAAGCAGAAACATCATTTGTCGGAATAGACATTATGGCAAACATAATTATGTTGCCAATAGCATCTGCAACTGCATTACTTTCAATTATCCCTATGCTTAAAATGTCATCAGGATCACAAACAAAAGTGGTTAGACAAAAAACTACAGCAACTACAAATACAAATGAACCATTTAAACCAATGGTGTTAAGAGAAAATCCAAGTGAAGTTCCTGAATTCAATCCTGAATTCACTTCAACACCAAATGAAGAGACATTTAATATGTCAGATAAATTGGCTCAATTAAAAGAAGATATTAATAACAATAAATTCCATGAAGAATCAACTGAAGAGGAAACTGAAGATACAGTAAGTTTCGATAAAGAACAAGAAAACCTAACTTCAACACATGTAATAGATTGAGATGATGAAACAAAAACTCAAACTTTAGAGCATGATGATTATGGTCAATTTGAACCTCTACAAGGTCAACAAGAGCCGTCAGAGCCCGTAATGGACAGAGTTGCTCCTGTTAATAATATTCCTAAGTTAGATGAGTTACCACCTATTACAGAGCCTAAGGACCCTTATAAACAAACTATTGTTCCAAGAAGATCGGCTCAAAGAGCAGGTGATTTTGACAAGCCAATTGGTAATGTTGTTAAACCTTTATATGTTGAAAGAGTTGAAAGAAAAACTCCTAGAGTAGATGAAAACTACCAAGGAAAAGTATTCTTAGGAGATTCAGACAGAATCTGAGAAGCTATGAAAAAACAAGAAAGAAGATTAGCTCCTAAAGCTCCTAAAACAGATCATTTAGTAAGTAAATCAAATATAGTAAATAGCTTACAAAAAGAGAAAACTCAAACCATGGAAATAGATATAGACAAGATTTTGGACCCAGTAAATGACCAAAATGATGAAGATTTCACACCAACAATCGATTGAGATGATTAAAATAAAAAAGTTTAAACTTTTTTATTTTTTTTATGTTTTTTAGTTTTTAATATGTTATTATCTTTCTTGTCAATGAGAAATACCCATTTTTAAAGGGTTTTATTCCAAATTAGCGTTTTTTTTCAGAAATAGATTAATGTTTAAAAAAATGTCGAAATAGTATAAAAAATTTTAAAAAAAAATTAAAAAAGTATTGCTTATTGGTTTTAAATCATATATATTTTTATATGTCGTTGGTTGTGAAAAACTAACGTAAACGATCTTTGAAAACTAGATAGAACAACAACAACCAATTAATTTGTACAATTTATACAAGTTCAATTATTTGAGAATCAAGATATAGTCATGAATCAAAATTTTCACATTGATTAAATTTAATGAGAGTTTGATCCTGGCTCAGGATGAACGCTGGCGGCATGCCTAATACATGCAAGTCGAACGGGGTGCTTGCACCCAGTGGCGAACGGGTGAGTAACACGTATCTAATCTACCTTTTAGTGGGGGATAACAGTTGGAAACGACTGCTAATACCGCATACGACATCATTATCGCATGAGAAGATGTTGAAAGGCCCGTTTGGGTCGCTAGAAGATGAGGATGCGGCGTATTAGCTAGTAGGTGGGGTAAAGGCCCACCTAGGCGATGATACGTAGCCGAACTGAGAGGTTGATCGGCCACATTGGGACTGAGATACGGCCCAGACTCCTACGGGAGGCAGCAGTAGGGAATTTTTCACAATGGGCGAAAGCCTGATGAAGCAATGCCGCGTGAGTGATGACGGTCTTCGGATTGTAAAGCTCTGTTGTAAGGGAAGAACAGCTAGAAGAGGAAATGCTTTTAGTTTGACGGTACCTTACCAGAAAGCCACGGCTAACTATGTGCCAGCAGCCGCGGTAATACATAGGTGGCAAGCGTTATCCGGATTTATTGGGCGTATAGGGTGCGTAGGAGGTTAGTTAAGTTTGAGGTTAAAGCCCGGAGCTCAACTCCGGTTCGCCTTGAAAACTGGCTAACTAGAATGCAGGAGAGGTAGATGGAATTCCATGTGTAGCGGTGAAATGCGTAGATATATGGAGGAACACCAGTGGCGTAGGCGGTCTACTGGCCTGTTATTGACTCTGAGGCACGAAAGCGTGGGGAGCAAATAGGATTAGATACCCTAGTAGTCCACGCCGTAAACGTTGAGTACTAAGTGTCGGCATTAAGTCGGTGCTGCAGCTAACGCATTAAGTACTCCGCCTGAGTAGTATGCTCGCAAGAGTGAAACTCAAAGGAATTGACGGGGACCCGCACAAGTGGTGGAGCATGTGGTTTAATTCGAAGCAACGCGAAGAACCTTACCAGGGCTTGACATCCAGTGCAAAGCTACAGAGATGTAGTGGAGGCTAACATTGAGACAGGTGGTGCATGGTTGTCGTCAGCTCGTGCCGTGAGGTGTTGGGTTAAGTCCCGCAACGAGCGCAACCCCTATCATTAGTTACTAACATTCAGTTGAGGACTCTAATGAGACTGCTAGTGTAAGCTAGAGGAAGGTGGGGATGACGTCAAATCATCATGCCCCTTATGTCCTGGGCTACACACGTGCTACAATGGCTGATACAAAGAGTCGCAATCCTGTGAGGGGGAGCTAATCTCAAAAAGTCAGTCTCAGTTCGGATTGAAGTCTGCAACTCGACTTCATGAAGCCGGAATCACTAGTAATCGCGAATCAGCAATGTCGCGGTGAATACGTTCTCGGGTCTTGTACACACCGCCCGTCACACCATGAGAGTTGGTAATACCAGAAGCACGTATCTTAACCGTAAGGGGGGAGCGTACCAAGGTAGGATTAGCGATTAGGGTGAAGTCGTAACAAGGTATCCGTACGGGAACGTGCGGATGGATCACCTCCTTTCTATGGAGTATTCGTAGATTAAGAGAAAAAGCTGAGTGAAACGATAAAACAGCTTATGATTATATCTCGTTCTATCTAGTTTTCAGAGATTGTTTTTACGGGCCTTCGGGCCCGGACAATTTCTGTAAAGAAAATCGTTCTTTGAAAACTGAATATTAGATGAAAATAGACATTTTATTTTTCTTACGTTTATAAACAATATAAAACGTATTTAGTAACTTAATTTAGATTAATACTAAGAAAACTAAAATTTCATTAATTTTATAGATTATCTATATATGCAATAGGTTTTTCTTTAGAAAGTATAGTAAGGGCGTATGGTGAATGCCTTGGAAAATGGAGCCGATGAAGGACGCGACTACCTGCGAAAAGCGCCGGGGAGCTGGAAGTAAGCTTTGATCCGACGATGTCCGAATGGGGAAACCCAGCACGATTAATCTCGTGTTATCCATAACTGAATACATAGGTTATGAGAAGGGAACCTTGGGAACTGAAACATCTTAGTACCAAGAGGAAAAGAAAACGAATGTGATTCTGTCAGTAGCGGCGAGCGAAAGCGGAACAGGCCAAACCGGTCTACGGGCCGGGGTTGTAGGACTCATGTTGGAGTTACAAAGTTAGTGTATAGCAGAAGCTGTTGGGAAGCAGCGCCGCAGAGGGTGATAGCCCCGTATGCGAAATGCACTAACCTCGAGTGAGTATCCTGAGTACGGCGGGGCACGAGAAACCCTGTCGGAATCTACCCAGACCACTGGGTAAGCCTAAATACTACCATTTTACCGATAGTGAACCAGTACCGTGAGGGAAAGGTGAAAAGTACCCCGTGAGGGGAGTGAAATAGTACCTGAAACCATACGCTTACAAGAAGTCAGAGCCCGTTAATGGGTGATGGCGTGCTTTTTGTAGAAAGAGCCGGCGAGTTACGATATCGTGCAAGGTTAAGTGGAATCCACGGAGCCGTAGTGAAAGCGAGCCTTAATAGGGCGTTTAGTACGATGTCGTAGACACGAAACCAGGTGATCTAGCCATGAGCAGGTTGAAGTTAGGGTAAAACCTAATGGAGGACCGAACCAACGTTCGTTGAAAAGACCGTGGATGACTTGTGGCTAGGGGTGAAATTCCAATCGAACCTGGAGATAGCTAGTTCTCCCCGATATAGCTTTAAGGCTAGCGTCGAGGTAAAGGATTATGGAGGTAGAGCTCTGAATGTGTGATGGCCCCACCTAGGGGTACTGATCACAATTAAACTACGAATGCCATAATTTCATACTCGGCAGTCAGAACATGGGTGATAAGGTCCATGCTCGTGAGGGAAACAGCCCAGATCAACAACTAAGGTCCCTAAATTTACGCTAAGTGTGTAAGGATGTGGAAGTGCACAGACAGCTAGGATGTTGGCTTAGAAGCAGCCATCATTTAAAGAGTGCGTAACAGCTCACTAGTCGAGTGCTTCTGCGCCGAAAATGTACCGGGGCTTAAGCGTAGTACCGAAGTTTTGGATTTGGTAGCAATACCAAGTGGTAGGGGAGCGTTCTAATTGCGATGAAGTTCGACCGTGAGGACGGGTGGAGCGATTAGAAGTGATTATGCCGGCATGAGTAACGTTTGGGAGTGAGAATCTCCCATGCCGTTTGACCAAGGTTTCCTGGGCAAGGTTCGTCCACCCAGGGTTAGTCAGGACCTAAGGCGAGGCCGAAAGGCGTAGTCGATGGACAACAGGTTGATATTCCTGTACCACCTAATAAAGTGATGGAGTGACGGAGAAGGATAGTGGATGCCGGCTGTTGGTTATGCCGGTCTAAGCACAAAGAGGTGTACGTTGGCAAATCCGCGTACTGTAACCTTGAAGTGTGATGGGGAGTGAACGCTTCGGCAAGTAGCGAAGTCCATGACTCCACGCTTCCAAGAAAAGCTTCTAGCGTTAATTTATTAGGTGCCTGTACCTAGAACGAACACACGTGGTCAAGGAGAGAATCCTAAGGCAAGCGAGATAACTATAGCTAAGGAACTCTGCAAAATCACCCCGTAAGTTAGCGAGAAGGGGTGCTCACTTTACGTGAGCCGCAGTGAAGAGGAAGGGGCAACTGTTTAGCAAAAACACAGCTCTCTGCAAAGTCGTAAGACGAAGTATAGGGGGTGACGCCTGCCCAGTGCCGGAAGGTTAAGAGGAGATGTTAGCTTCGGTGAAGCATCGAATTGAAGCCCCGGTGAACGGCGGCCGTAACTATAACGGTCCTAAGGTAGCGAAATTCCTTGTCAGGTAAGTTCTGACCCGCACGAAAGGCGTAATGATCCCTTCGCTGTCTCGGCTATAGACTCGGTGAAATTTTAGTACCAGTGAAGATGCTGGTTACCCGCAACTAGACGGAAAGACCCCGTGGAGCTTTACTATAACTTAATATTGAATCTTGGTGTAACATGTAGAGGATAGGTGGGAGACTTTGAAGCGATCACGCTAGTGGTCGTGGAGTCATCCTTGGAATACCACCCTTGTTACATTGAGGTTCTAACCTAGACCCGTTATCCGGGCCAGGGACAGTGTTTGGTGGGTAGTTTGACTGGGGCGGTCGCCTCCTAAAATGTAACGGAGGCGCTCAAAGGTACCCTCAGTACGGTTGGAAATCGTACGAAGAGCGCAAAGGTATAAGGGTGCTTAACTGCGAGACTTACAAGTCGAACAGATGCGAAAGCAGGACTTAGTGATCCGGCGGTCCCGTGTGGAAGGGCCGTCGCTCAACGGATAAAAGTTACCCCGGGGATAACAGGCTGATCTCCCCCAAGAGTTCACATCGACGGGGAGGTTTGGCACCTCGATGTCGGCTCATCGCATCCTGGAGCTGTAGTCGGTTCCAAGGGTTGGGCTGTTCGCCCATTAAAGCGGTACGCGAGCTGGGTTCAGAACGTCGTGAGACAGTTTGGTCCCTATCTGTTGTGGGCGTAGGAAAATTGAGAAGAGCTGTTCCTAGTACGAGAGGACCGGAATGGACGCACCCCTGGTGCTCCTGTTGTCACGCCAGTGGCACAGCAGGGTAGCTATGTGCGGAAAGGATAATCGCTGAAGGCATCTAAGCGAGAAGCCTCCTTCAAGATGAGTTTTCCCATTCTTCGGAAGTAAGATCCCATGTAGACCACATGGTTGATAGGTTGGGTGTGTACGCACGGCGACGTGTTTAGCTAACCAATACTAATAGATCGAGGTCTTTCAAAGAAAAACCAAAACAAATTGCTTGTATAGATATATAAAATCATCTAGTATTCAGTTTTGAGAGTACGATTTAGTTTTCAAATGAAAACTTAGTCTCTCAGACAAAAACAACTTAAGATCTGGTGGTCATAGCGCTGAGGTCACACCTGTCCCCATGTCGAACACAGAAGTTAAGATCAGCAACGCCGACGATAGTATAATGCAAAAATAGGAAGCTGCCAGTTTAAGTTTAAAAAACCTACTCTTATGAGTAGGTTTTTTTTATACAATATTATTAATAAGAGGTATTTATGTTAATAGAACAAATAGCAAAGCGTTTTAAGAAGAAAATAATTAACCATGAAATAGAAGAAATTAAATTCAAATGGGAATTTGAAGATTTTTTTGATGTATTAAATATAAATATTTTCTTAACTATGATGCAACATCAATTAAAAACACAATACAACTTCAATCAAGAACAAGATGTTAGAGAAAAGGTTATCGGTATAAGAGAATCTATTGAAAAATGTGTTGATGTAGCTAAGAATACTCAAGTAAATACAAATAAGTTGGGTGTTTTGGATAATTTAATACATATGATCTATATGGAAATAAAAGAAATAATCAATGAAGGACTTATTTTGTATTTATTTTATGAAAAAATTCACTGTTCTGTTGAATATAAAGGACTATTATTTGATACAGATGACTATTTCAAGTTAAAATTAATGAATTTCAAAGAATCAATAGAAAAACATTTAAATAGTTTTTCTAAATCTTTGGATTTAAATGACAATAATGGTTATTCATTGTAAAAAGTAATAAAAATGGGTATTTTTTGATAAAAGAATTATCAAATATCTTATTTATCAAAATTATTTAGTATAATTAAATTGCTTTAAATTTAGGAAAGGTGTATTTATGTTAAAAAAAATAAATGATATATTGGATGGTTTTAATAAAAGATTTGAAACTATCAAAACAAAAGAAGAATTAGAAATGTTAAAAAAAGAGTTTGCTGGAAAAGATTCTCCATTAACTGAAATTCTTAAAAACTTAAAAACAGCTTCTCCTGAAGAAAGAAAAGAAGCTGGTCAAAAAGCTAATGAAATCAAAGAAGTTATCTTTGGTAAATTAAATGCTTTAAGTGATAAATTTGAAAACGAAGAATTAAAAAAAGTATTAGAAGCAGAGAAAATAGATTTAACATTATCTGGAGTTAACTTAAAAATGGGTACTAAACACCCTCTAAACCTTGTAATTGATGAAGTTTCATCTATTTTTACTGAATTAGGTTATGAAATGGTTGACGGAACTGAGTTTGAAACAGATGAATATTGTTTCCAAAAACTTAATATGCCAATAGGACACCCTGCAAGAGATATGCAAGATACATTATATATAGATGAGCACACAGTTTTAAGAACTCATGCAACAAACATGACAGCAAGAATGTTAACAGAAGCTGCAAAAACTGGAAATATTAATATGGCAGCTGTAAGTTATGGTAACGTTTATAGACGTGATGATGATGATGCAACTCACTCACACCAATTTATGCAAATGGACGTATTTGCTATTGGAGAAAAAGTTAGTTTTGCTAACTTAAAATGAGTTTTAGAATATATGTGTAAACGTTTATTCTCAGAAGACACAGTAATTAGAATGAGACCTAGTTTCTTTCCATTTACTGAACCTTCAGCAGAAGTTGATGTTAGATGTATAAACTGTAGTGGAGAAGGTTGTCCAATATGTAAATATACTGGATTTATCGAAATTTTAGGATCAGGTATGTTAGCTCCAGAAGTTATTGAAGCTAATGGTTTAGATCCTGAAAAAGTAACTGGTTTAGCATTTGGAGTTGGTATTGAAAGACTTGCAATGTTAAAATATGGTCTAAAAAACATAAGAGATATGTATGAAAACGACATTAGATTCTTAGATCAATTTAAATTCTTTGGAGATTAGAAAGTGAGATTAATATGTATTTAACAAGAAAATGATTAGAAAAGTTAATAGATTTAACTGGTGTTAAAAATGAACAAATTACTGTTGCATTAAACTCACTTGGTTTTGAAGTTGACTCATTTAAAGATTATTCATCTTTAAATGACAAACTTAAAATTGCTCATGTTGGTAATGTAACTCCAATGGAAGGAACTCACTTAAGTTTTTGTTTTGTGGATAAAGGTGAAGACTTAGTTTCTCCAATTGTTTGTGGAGCTAGCAACGTACAAGAAGGACAATATGTAATTCTTGCAGAAGCAGGTAAAAAAATATCTAACGGATTAAAGTTAGAAAACAGAGAAATCAAAGGAAAAATGTCAGAAGGAATGCTTTGTGCATTAACTGAACTTGGATTAAATCCAAAAGCTTTATCAGATAAAGAAAAAGATTGAATTTATCCAATAGTTACAAAAGAAGATACTTATTCAATGATAGGAAACGAAACAGCTTTAGAAGAAATTGGTTTCTTAGATGCTGTTTGAGAAGTTGATTTAACTTTAAACAGAAGTGATGCATTGGGAGCAATGCAATTAGCTAAGGAATTAGCTAATTACTTTGATAAAGATATAAATGACATGACAAAAAACTATACTTTTAAGACAAATTCTTTAACTTCACCTGTATCAATTAAAATTGATAAAGAAGTTGAAAAAGTTGTTAGAAGTGCAGCTATGCAAATGGTTGGCATTAAAGAAGTTATGAGTATTGGTGAAAAAGAATACAAAATTTATTCAAATCAAGATGTTTGATTAAAATTCAATGATGCTAAAACAACTCACAACTTCTGATTAGATTTAGCAAATGCTATAGCTATTGAAACAGGACAACCAGTATTGTTCTTAGATCCAAGTAAATTAAAATCTCAATTAGAAATTAAAAACAATAAAAATGCTGACCACAGTGTTAATTTACAATTGACAAGTGATGGTAATGTTATTTCTACTCTTGGAGTTGAAGTAAATGAAGAATTCTTACCAACAGTTGATTCAAAAGAAATATTGGTTGTATATCTTTCATTAGACCCAATCTTTATGAGAAAACAACAAAAAGAATTTAATACTTCAACAGTTGACTTACAAAGATATATGAAACCTGTAAGTTCAAAACTATACACAATAGCTCAAAATAGAGTTATGTACTGATTGGATCAATATAATATTTATGAATCAAACAGTGAACTTGAAATAGCTAAAGAATCAAGCGAACAACAAGCACAAGTTAGTGTTAAATTAGATTACATCCATAAATTAATGGGAGTAAATTTAACAGCTAAAGAAATAATTAACTTATTCAAAGCATTAGATTTTGAAATAGTTGAAAATGGTGATGAATTATTATTTAAAGTTGATGAATTTAGAACTGATATAGCACATAGTGCTGATATTGTAGAAGAAGTTACAAGAATTTATGGTTATGACAATGTTAAATCAATTCCGCCAAAAATTCTTTCAGATAACAAATCTAAAAAATTAGATTTACGTTTACAAAAACAAAACGAAAACTATTTATTAGGTCTTGGATTTACAAATATTAAAACTTATTCATTACTTTCAAGCGAAACAGTTGATAACTGAAACTTATTCAATATTAATAACCCAATAAACTTAATGAGTCCATTAAGTAAATTGAGAGAAACTTTTAGATTAAGTTTATCAAGATCAATTATTGAAACGGCAGCATTTAACTACTCAAAAGGTAATAAAAATGTTAAATTATATGAATTTGCAGATATCTACAACATGGATAACTTAAGACAAAGACATTTATCTGTATTAATTTCAGGAGATGTTATGAATCAAAAAGGTTATGACATATCAATTAAATCAAGTTATGCTTATTTAAAAGGTATTTGTGATTCAATATTACAAACATACAATATTGATTTAAATGATGTTTCATTCGATGTAAATGAAAAAGCACCAAATGAAATTCATCCATTTATTAATGCAAAAATTACTTTCGAGGGAAAAACATTAGGATTTATTTATAAATTAAACCCTAAATTTGAACAATCTCAAAAGTTAGATTCAACATTTGTTTTAGAATTAAATATAACTGAAGTTCAAAACACTAAAAATTCAGTGATTAGAGCTCAAGATATTTCTAAATTCCAAAAAACAACAAGAGATGTATCATTTATTTTAAACTCAACAGATAAATACTCACAAGTAATTAAAACTGTTGTTGAAGGTGTAAATCATTTAACAAAAGTAGAATTAATTGATATTTATCAAGACGAGAAACTAAAAGAAACAAATTCTAAATCAGTTTCTGTTTCATTTGAATTCAACAGTGTTGAAAACCAACTAACTGATCAAGAAGTTCAAAATGAATGAGATAAAGTATTAAGTAACTTATCTAAACTAAAAATAGAGGTGAGATAATGCTTAAAAAAGAAATAGAATTAAAGAAAATCATTAATTTAGACAATGATTTTGAAATAAGCTCTGATTTTAATATAAATCACGACTTAATTAAATCTATTGATAAAGTACATGTTAAAGGTATTTTAAATTACCAAGAAATAATGAAATCAGTTATTGTAAGCGCTACTATTACTGCATCAATTTCTGCAATTGATGCAAGAGATGGTAAAGAAATACAATTAAAAGATCAAAGTTATGAGTGAAATGAAGAATATTACTTTGAAGATGTAAACGATGATCAACATAACATCGTTTTGGGAGACAAATTCAACGTTTTAGACTATGCAATAGAGCAAATAGTTTTAAATATTCCTATGAATTTGACTAATAATTATGATAAAATTTCATTTGTCGGTAAAGATTACATACTTATGTCTGAAGATGAATACCAACAAGAACAAGAAAATCAAATAGATTCAAGATGAGATAAATTAAAAGATTTTAATTTTGAAGAATAAAACAACGGAGGTGTCAACATGGCTGTACCATTTAGAAAGACCAGTAAAGCTGCTAAAAACAAAAGAAGAAGTCACTTGGCTTTAGTAAGCTCAGCAATTATTTCATGTCCAAACTGTGGAAGTATGATCAAACCACATAGAGTTTGTCGTGAATGTGGTTACTACAAAAATAAAGAAGTTAAAAAAGTTGATTAATTAATAAATAAGAGCACTTAAAAAAGTGCTTTTTTTTTGTATTTTTTCAAACATTTGTCGATTAATTATTCTGGAGGAACTAAAAAATGATTAACAATATAAAAGAAATTTCTCAAAAAATTATTCCTTTATCAGCTCTTAACTCATTAAATGAGAATGGTTTTAACGTATTTGGTCATGAAGTAGATGAAAAAACCTTCTATGACATAGTAGAAAAAGCAGATCCAGTAACATCTGTTAGTTTATTAAGAAGTTTTTACTTATATTACAAAATTTACTTAAATAAATACTTTATAAGGCCATTATTGTTAAAGAACTGTCCCTCAATTGAAGAGGTTATGGAAAATGAAAGAAATTTAAAAATCAAAGTTAATAAAATTATAAATTCTTTAGAAAGAAAAATAATTCACTAAAAAAGAGCCTAAATAGGCACTTTTTTTGTTTAAAAGTGGGACAAAAAGTTTAAAAAAAACTTGAATATGTATTAAAGTGGTATATAATTGTTTATGTGTGGGAGAAAGTGGGTGACTTTGCATGTTATTCGGAAAATTTGAACATAATTTGGATGATAAATCTAGACTTACAATACCTTCAAAGCTACGTAATAAGTTGGGCGAACTTGTTTATGTAACAAGAAGTATTGATGGGAACTGTCTAGAAATTAGAACTCCTGAAAACTTCAAAGAATGATATAACGAGTTAAAGTCACAAAGTGCACTTTCTACTTCAACACGTACTGTTGTTAGAACAATCTTTTCAAATACTGATGAATTATCAATTGATAATGCTGGAAGAATTAAAATTCCTGCAAACTTATTAGAAGAGGTTGGAATTTCAAAAACTGTTCAAATTACCGGGGCTGGTGAATGAATAGAAATTTGAGACAAAGAAAAGCATCTAACTTATGATAAAGATGCTAAAGTTCAGTTGGTTGATGCAGCTGAGAAATTGGGCGGAGTAAATTAATGGCACAAGAACATACATCTGTTTTGCTTAATGAATCTATTGATTTGTTAAATATAAAAAACAACGGGATTTATGTTGACTGTACTCTTGGGCGAGCAGGTCACAGTGCTGAAATTTTAAAAAAATTAGATCAGGGACATTTATATGCAATTGATCAAGATAAAGACGCAATTGCTATAAGTAGAAAAAAACTTGAAGATATATCAAGTAATTTTACTATTTTAGAAGGTAATTTTGCAGATATCAAAGTTCTACTTTCTTTAAATGGGATTAAAAAAGTAGATGGTATTTTATATGATTTGGGAGTTTCAAGTCCACAATTCGACAAAGCAGATAGGGGTTTTAGTTATCGCTTTGATTCAGAATTAGACATGAGAATGGATCAACAAAATACAAAAGTAACTGCAAAGCAAGTTGTTAATACGTTTGATGAAAAACAACTAGCTGACATTTTCTTTCAATATGGTGATGAAAAGTTTTCATGAAATATTGCAAAAAAAATAGTAGAAAAAAGACAAGTAAGTGAGATAAAAACTACATTTCAATTAGTTGAAATTATAAAAGAGTGTTTACCTCAAAAAGTTCTTAAGCAAAAAAAACACCCTGCAAAAAAGGTTTTCCAAGCATTAAGAATATATGTTAACAATGAACTTGAAGTTTTAAAAAGATCTTTAAGTAATTCATTAGAATTATTAAATCCAGGAGGAGTTATTGCAGTAATAACTTTCCACTCTTTAGAAGAAAAGATTATTAAAGACATTTTTAAGACTAAAACAACATCAAAAGAAGATAAGTTCCTAAGTAAACTTCCAGTTAACATGGAAGTTAAAAAAGACTTTGAACTTGTAATAAAAAAACCTGTCATAGCAGGTGAAAAAGAATTAGAAGAAAATAGGAGAGCTCATAGTGCTAAACTTTGAGCTATTAGAAAGGTTGGTGAATAAAATGCAAAACGAAACTTATGCAGTTATTGAAATAAGTAAGAAATATATTAAATTTGCTGTAGGTAAATACAAAAAAAACATTGGTTTAAAAGTTGTTTTCAAAGATAGAGAAAAGAACAAAGTTAGTTGACTTACAGAAAATAATGATATAGTTGATACAAACATTGTTTCTCATAGATTAGCAAGAATGATCAACAAATACGAATCAATATACAAAGAGAAAATTGAAAGAGTATCAATAGTTTATCCTACAGGATCACTTCAAATAAAAGATGCTTCTCCAAGTGTATTTGTTGAAAATCCAGATAAAGTTATAAGACCAGAACACATTAAAACTTTATATAAACATTCTAGAAAAGTAGTTTATGATGAAAACTTAGTTGTAACAAACATAAAACCTTATGAATTCAAACTAAATAACTTTCACAGTGTTGCAAAACCACCAATCGGTATAAAAGCTAACATAGTTTCTATGAATGCAAAAGTTTATACAACTGAAAGACATATTGTTGAATCGTTTGATAAAGTTATTAAAAATCTAGGAATAGAAAAATTGGTTGTAGCAAGTCACTTATATACACTTGCAAAACAATGTAGTGATGGGCTAAACTTTAGAGACACATTTGCATTAATAAACTGAAATTGAGATTGCATTGATATTGGTTTCTTTTCAAGAGAAACTCTTGTTAAAAAACAAACAATTAACTTTGGTATAAAAAATATCATTGAAAATGTAGCTACTCAAATGGCAGCTAAATTTGATATTGCTGATAAATATATATTTAAATTATTGAACTTTTCATCAAGCACTCTAGATAACACTGTTATTTACAGAAAATATCTAGCTAATGAAAAAAGAACTTATGAACTTAGAGCAATAGATTTAAAAAATATTTTATTAGAAGAAATGAATGCTGTTATAGATAAAGCTGATGTATTAATTTCAAGAGAAATGCAAAATGTTAAAAACTTTAAAGTTTATCACACAGGAAAAATAACTGAAATAGCAGGATTTGAAAAAATATTGCTAAGAAGTAACTACAAAAATATTTCTGAAATATACTATTCATTAGTTACTGGAGCAAGTGAGATTTGAACCACTTCATTATGTGGAATGATTAAACATTCACGTGCAGTTAATAAAACTCAAAAAGAAATCAAAACAAGTACAGCTATATATCCTAATCCAAAAATGGTTGTTGCACCTCAAGTTCAGCAACAACCAATCATGCAAGGAAGACCTGCTGTACAAAATGTGCCTATGGCTCAACAAAATAGGCTTATGGCTCAACAAGGTTTTGCACAACAAAACCAAAGAGCTAATTACCAACAAATGAATCATCAACAAATGATGTTTCAACAAAATTATCAAAACAATGAAAACTATTTAAAAAATGGTATTATAAATACGCAAAGAAATAAATAAATAATAAGGTGAGGAAAAAATATATGTCTACAAAATTAGATTTAAATCAAAATGCCAAGATCAAAGTTATTGGTGTTGGTGGTGGAGGTTGTAACGCAGTTAACAGAATGGTTGATGACAACGTTCAAGGAGTTGACTTTATAGTTGCAAACACTGATGCTCAAGTTTTAGCTGCAAGTGCTGCACCAACTAAAATTGTTTTAGGTGAAGAATTATCAAAAGGTTTAGGAGCAGGGGCAAACCCAGAAATCGGTAAACAAGCTGCTATTGAATCAGAAGAAGAAATTAAAAACGTATTAAAAGGATCAGACTTAATCTTTGTTGCTGCCGGAATGGGTGGAGGAACAGGAACAGGTGCTGCTCCTGAAATTGCTAGAATCGCTATGGAAACAGGAGCATTGGTTATTGCTATTGTTACAAAACCATTTAGATTTGAAGGAAGATTAAGAAATTCTTATGCTGTTCAAGGGTTAAATGAATTAAGAAAATATGTTGATTCAATTATTATTATTTCAAACGATAGATTATTAGAAATTATTGGAGGAATTCCAGTTCAAGATTCATTCAGAGAAGCTGATAACATCTTAAAACAAGGGGTTCAAACAATTACTGACCTAATTGCAGTTCCTGCTGTAATTAACTTGGACTTTGCTGACGTTAGAACTGTAATGAAAGGTAAAGGAAATGCTTTATTTGGAATCGGAATTGGTTCTGGAGAAGATAAAGCAATTGAAGCTGCAAACAAAGCTATTACTTCTTCATTATTAGAAACTTCAATTCGTGGAGCAAAAGATGCAATTATTAACGTTACTGGTGGAAAAACAGTTTCACTTAACGATGCATATGATGCAGTTGATATTGTACAACAAGCAAGTGGAGAAGATGTAAACATTATCTTTGGTATTGCGATCAATGAACACTTGGATGATGATTTAATTGTTACTGTTATTGCAACTGGATTTGATGATGAATATGTTGCACCAACTTTAAACAATCAACAATCAACACCAGTAGTTGAACAATATTCAGCTCCTCAACAACAATCTCAACCTTCATTTGAAGAAGAAAGACAAGTTGAAACTGCTTATGAACAAAGAACTTCATTTATGGCTAACCAAGATAAAAGACCAGAATATGTAAAACAAACTGAAGAAGAAAACAAACATGTTCAAGACAGAATGGGTCAATGAAAACAAGCTAACGTTGCTGGTCAACAACCACAAGTAGCTCAAAAAATTGAAGATACTGCTGAAGATGGAGATGGAGATTTCCCAACTTTCTTAAGAAAGAAATGATAATTAATGGGATTATTTAACAAAAAACAAGAAAATATTGTTGAAAAACAAGAAACTCTTGAAAATAAACAAGAAGATTACAATACAGCTTCTGCTGTTATAACTGAATTTAATGAGGAACATGTAACTCACTTTTTACCTCACAGTTATGATGACACAAAGCAAATTGCTGATTGTTTACTAAGGTTCAAAAATGTTACAGTTAAATTAACTGAAATTGAACGAGAAGAGAAGAAAAGATTAATAGATTTCTTAACGGGTGTTATGTATGCACTTGAAGGAGATTACAAAAAAATAGACACAGGCGTATATTACTTCTGAATAGGCAACTAGATGCCTATTTTTTTGTATTTAATCTGGTTTTTTATTGAAATTATAACTTCCTTTTGCTAGTATCTTATTAGGCGATGAAGGAGACCAAAAAATGAAAGCACTATTGACCATTAAAAAATTCAATAAACCGGCTGCCTTTTTTGCGTTTTCTACATTGTCATTTAAAAATATGTTTTTTAAAGACAATGCGAATTTAGACAATAAAATGGCTATGTACTGCGCAGCACAACACATGGCGCAATGATCGTAATTGTTTATAAATTAAACAAAAGTTTTAAATGATATTTTCAATAAAATTCAATTTTATTTGTAGTATTTAATATTTAAAAGAATGATTTATTTTATAAACAGTTAGGATAACAATGTACCTAAGCTTTTTATAAATCTATCATTCTTTTTTTATTAAGTTAAAAAAAAATTACACCTCTAGGGTGTAACTCAAATAATAATTGAAGTTATTGTCAATACCAAGCAGATTAATAAGGCTATTTTAGAAATTCTTCTTAAAAAGCCTTCCTCTTCTGATAGAGTGGTTTGATACCTTCTTCTTGTGTCATTATAGAACTTTGCAACTTGTCTGTTCTTGATATATCCAATGATTAATCAAGTTAACAGAGCAATCAAAGCACTTGCTGTAGTTATTCATTCAGTTTTAGAGAAATCTTTAAATGCAAAGATTCCTAAAATAAAACTGATTCCAATAACACCAGCACTTATTCCTAGCGCAATTAGATAGTCGTATCACCTTAGTTTCTTAGATTCAATATATCTGGTTTGTGAACCAATTGGATCTCTTGAAACCTCACTCACTTTATCTTGTACTTGTTGTTTGTGGGCTTGTTTTTCTTGCTCACGTAAATCTTTTAATTTTTGAAAATTACTTGTTTTATTTTTATCTTTCATTTAAATCACCTTTATAGATATTATATAGGTTTTAAAGATCAAAAATAAACTAGAAAGGATAACTTAAACTTATGGAAACAAAAGTTAATGGCTCAGAAAAGAGTGAAGATTCGCTCCTTGAGTTGTTTGATGAAATCAGTCTTAAAGAAGAAATCAAACAAACTAAAACAAGCCATATAGAGAATTTAAAAAGTGGTTTTAATAAAACTCAGCAAAACTTTAATGAATTTATGCAAAAAAACCCTTTATTATCTTATTCTCTGAAAAGAATTTTATATGCATTTATAACACTTTATATTGCAATAGCAATAGTGTTTGTAATGTTAAGAGTTGTAACTACAGATGGTGCATATTTAGCAGATATAGATTTAGCAAAACATGGAATTATTTATGGTTCTGAAGAATATTACAATCTATTGGAAAATAGAATGAAAATGTTTGGAGTTTATGGACCAATGATTCAACAAATGTTTATTTATTTAAGAAATATAACACCATTTATACCTAAACATATTATATTAGATCCTAAAATTTCAAACTCAGGAGCTATTTCTGGAGAAGTAGTAACTATGTGATTTTACTTAGGAGTGTTTATGAATAAGGCTAGTGGTGGAGCGCCAGGAACATTAGTTCAAGACGCTTTTGCTAAATCAATTCCTATCTCATTTAAAATAGGAGCAATTGGAGTAACTCTTTCTTATCTTGTAGGAGTACCTTTAGGTATTCTTGCTGCTAAAAACAAGGAGAAATCAGCTGACAATGCAATAAACGGTACTAGTTTAATTATTAGTGCAATACCAGCGTTGGTTATTATTTCTCTGCTATACAAAATGTCAATTTATGTATTTGGAGCACAAGGGTCATTTGATAACTCTAACTTTGGTACAAAAATTTGACCAGTAATAGGGGTAATGTTGTTGGTTATGCCAATGATTATCGTTAATACAAGAAGGTTTGTTCTTGACGAAATGACTGCAGATTATGCAAAATTTGCATTATCAAAAGGATTAAGTGAAAAATACGTATTCTACGTTCACATCTTTAGAAATGCTGGGGTTAGATTAGTTAAAACATTACCAGAAATATTTGTATTAACATTATTTGGATCAAGTATCTTAGTTGAAAGACATTGATCAATTGATGGTATGAGTAAATTTATTCTTAACGGGGTTTCTAACAAAGATACATTCGTTGTTTTAGGATATATTTTCGTATCAGCTTCAGCTGGAGTATTCTCAAGTTTAATTGGGGACTTACTACTTGCAACATTAGACCCAAGAATAAAACTAACAAAATAGAAGGGAATTATTTATGGAACAAAAACAATATACAAAAGAAGAAATGAATTCTATAGATGGTTCACTCTTCAAAGTAGTTGGTGCAAAGCACGAAGAATCAGAAAGAATTACAAATAAACCATATAGTTACTGAAAATCAGTATTTACTAGAGTTGGTAAATCAAAAACATTCATTATTTCATTATCATTATTAATAGCAATAATCATTATGGCATGTTCAATTGGAATTGGAAAAGAACCAGTACCAATTGACAGACCTGGTATAGACTTTGAAGCACCAAGTTGACAACATATATTTGGATTAGGTAAATTTGGTGAAGATTTATGAACTAAAATGTGAATTGGAACAAGAACAACATTGATATTTACATTCTTTGTTGCTTCAATTCAAATTTTATTAGGAATTTTATTAGGATCAATTTGAGGGTTTTTCTCAAAATTAGACCTAGTATTTATTGAAATTACTAGATTTCTTACTCTTATTCCATCATTAATATTATGATTGATGGTTATCTTCTTATTTGGAGGAACTACATCAATTCCAGTATTGATATTTGGTATATCACTTACAAGTTGAATCACTTTAGCAGCAGTTATTAGGGTTCAAATTATGCTTGTAAGAAATGCAGAATACAACATTGCATCTAGAGTTTTAGGAACACCAAGTTCAAAAATCATTAGAAAAAATATTATGCCAAAAATCTTACCAATAGTTATTCAAACATCAACATTTGCAATCCCAACAGCTATAGCTATCGATGCATTACTTGCATACTATAACTTTGGATTTGTAACTAACACATTAGATCAAGCATCATTAGGATCAATTTTAAATGAATTGCTAACTGGATCAGATTGAGAAGTGTATCCACACTTATTAATTATCCCTGTAGCCTTTGTAGGGGGAATATCATTATTATTCTTCTTAGTAGGTAAAGTATTTGCCGATTCATTAGATCCTAAAACACATAGATAGGAAGTAAAAAATTATGAACAAAGAAAATAGAATTATATCTGTTCGTGACATGGAAGTTAAATTCCAAGTTAGAGGTAATTTTTTAACTGCTATTAGAAATGTTGATTTAGATTTATATGACCAAGAAATCCTTGCAATCGTAGGAGAATCTGGAAGTGGTAAATCAGTTATTACAAAAACATTCACAGGAATGTTAGAAGCAAATGGTTGAGTAAGTAATGGTTCTATTGTTTATAGACCTAACAAAGAAACTCTTTCAGATGAAGGGGCATACTTTAAAGAACCTATAGACATAGTTAACTTACAAAGTCCTTTAATATCAAAAGATGTTATTAAAAGTGTATTAAAAGTAAATAATGAAAAAATAAAAGAAATTTTAAAAGAAATCAAAGAATTATATAAATTAAATCCCAAATATATTGGAGATTTAGAAAGACAAGAATTAAAAAAATTAAGATTAGAAAAACAAATTGAATCAGAACAAAATGAAACAATTTTAAATCGTTTAAAACAACAATTACAAGATATAACAGAAGAGTTAAACTCTCGCTTACTAGACGAAGCTACAATTTCATCTACTAAAGAAATTAATAATAATAAATACAATATATTATTAGAAAAAAGAAAACAACAACTAAATGTTTTAAATGAAAACATTGGTTTTGGTGGAAGCAATAGACATGCTAACAAAATAATTAAAACAGAGTTAAAAATTAAAGCTGTTGAAGAAACTATTAATTTAATTAATAGTGATTCAAAAAGAGATGAATTAGTTACTTTAAAATTAGAAAAAATCCTAAAATTAGAAATGGATATTAATAAAGTTAAACCATTAAGTATGAGTAACAGAAATACTGTTTCAAAAATTACTTCAATGATAGAAAAATTTATTGAAACTGAAGAGCAATGAACAGAAGAAGAAAAAGATTTTGCTGTTAAGTACTTTGCAAACAAAGACTACTTAAATAGATTTGAAAACGAATTACAAGAGATTTGTTTATCAATTATCGAAAAAAATACTTTAGATAAAGATCACTTTAATAACATTTTAGTTGACTGAAAAAGAATCAAAAACACTGATTTAGTTAATAAAGTAAAGGCTTTAAAAGAAATTAGACAATTAAGAGGAAAAACTATTTCAACAATTTTCCAAGATCCTATGACTTCTTTAAACCCATTATTACCTGTAGGATTCCAAATCACAGAGGTATTAAGAAAACAAGTTGGTTTAAACAGAAAAGAAGCTAAAGAAGAAGCAATTGAATTGCTAAGAAAAGTTGGAATACCAAATCCTGAAAAACGTTTCAAAGATATTCCAGGAAGATATTCTGGAGGTATGCGTCAAAGAGTTGTTATTGCAATTGCTCTTGCTGCAAGACCAAAAATATTAATTTGTGACGAACCAACAACTGCGCTTGACGTTACAATTCAAGCTCAAATCTTAGACTTGATTAAAGAATTACAAGCTGAATACAAATTCTCAGTAGTATTTATTACTCACGACTTAGGAGTTGTTGCAAAAATTGCAGATAGAGTTGCAGTTATGTATGCTGGACAAATAATTGAAGTAGGAACAGCAAGAGAAATCTTTGATGATCCAAAACATCCATATACTTGAGCATTATTATCTTCATTACCTCAATTAGGTAAAAAAGGAGATGACTTATTCTCAATCGAAGGAACACCGCCATCATTATTTAATGAAATAATAGGTGATGCATTTGCTCCAAGAAACAAATATGCATTGGAATTAGATTACATTAAACAACCTCCAATGTTCAAAGTTACTGATACTCATTTTGCAAAAACATGATTATTAGACCCACGTTCTCCAAAAGTGGAAAAACCAAATATATTAAAAGACTTACGTAAACGTATTGAAGAAGCAGAAAAGGTAGGATAAAACTATGTCAGTAAACAAAGATGTACTTTTAAACATTAGGGATTTAGTAATAGAATTCCGTGCAAAAGGTAAAAAATTTAGAGCTGTTAAAGAAACTAGTTTTGACATCTACCGTGGTGAAATATTTGGTTTAGTAGGAGAATCAGGAAGTGGAAAAACTACAATTGGTAGAGCAATAGTTGGTGTACAACCATTAAAAGATGGTGCCATCTATATGGATGACAACATTGTTGCAGGAAGACCAACAAGTTTATACACATTAAACAAAGAGATATCAAAAAAACTTGATAATATGACATTTAAAATGAATATTACTTCAAAAGAAATTCAATCAAGACTAGATGGTCTTAAAGCTTTATATGAAAATTTCTTAGAAAATCCAAGAGAATTAACTCACAAAGATTTAGAGAAATTTGCTAAAGGTTCAAAATTGAAATACTTAAAAGATATCTTATTAGAAAACTTAAAATATATTAATTCTATTCTTAAAAACGAAGATAGAATGATCAAATTCGTAGATAATTTAAATTCTTATGTTCCTGAAGTTTCAAAAGAACTTGAAAAATCAGTTCTTTCAAAACTAAAAGAAACAAGAGAAACTATTATTTCTATGAAAGAAAATGCTGATGAAATTTATGTGCAAATTCAAGAAATTGCATCATATAGAGATTCAATTGAAATAGTTGAAGCTTCAAAAATGGAATCAGTTGTTAAAAAAATTCTTTGATTATGAAAAGTTGTTACAGACAACCAAAAAGAATTTTTATCTAAATTGGAATGAGCAAAATCATTACAATTCCAATTACATGCTTTATCATCACCAATGAACAGAAGACAAAAATTCATTGATTATTACAATAAATTAATTTATGTAAACAGAAATGAATTCTTTGAGGAATGTTTAAAACAATTCCAAATCATGAAAGACAATGGTGCTGATTCATCTGATAAAGAATATAAAAAATTAGATTTCTTTATTAGAGATTTCTGATCAAAGAAAAACTTGAACTTAAGTGCAAGTAAAGAAATATTAAAAACTTTATCAGAAGAAAAAGTTGTAAGTGAAAAAGTTAAATCTTTAGCTTCAAAACTAAAAAATACTGATTTTGAAAACTCTATTAAAGAATTGGTTTCAAAAGAGGGAAATGTAAATGAAACTAAATTAGAAGAACTTAAAAAAGAATTTAAATATATTTCAAAAATTGTTGAAAGAAACATCGTAAAAGATAGAGAATCAATTGAAACTTTCTATGCTTGAAAAGGTATTGAAATTTCATATACACAAGAAGAAATAGATTCATTTGTTGAATTAACAGAATTCTTAGATTTACCTTCAATTGATGAAATAATCAAAGATTCATACTTATTTAAAGTTCAATCAAAACAACAAAAAAGAGAAAACAGAAGAAATATTCAAATGATTTTCCAAGATCCAGGTTCATCACTAAATGATAGAATGGCTATTGAAGAAATCATTGCAGAGGGTATGGAAAACTTCCCTGACCTTTACAAAGGTGAAGAGGCAAGAGAGTTATATGTAAGAGAATATAACGAAGCAAACCCAAATGAAAGAATTACTTTAGATGAAGCAACACCTGCTAAGGTTAAAAAACACATAATCTTAAAACTTATAAATGCAGTTGGATTACTTCCAGAACATTTATCAAGATATCCTCATGAATTCTCAGGAGGTCAAAGACAACGTGTTGGTATTGCTAGAAGTTTAGCAATGAGACCAAAAGTTATTGTTGCTGATGAACCAATATCTGCTCTTGACGTTTCAATTAGAGCTCAGGTATTGAACTTATTTAAAAAATTCCAAGAAGAATTAGGAATTACTTATGTCTTTGTTGCCCATGACCTATCTGTTGTTCGTCACATTGCTGACAGAATTGCAGTTATCTATCATGGACAAATAGTTGAAATTGCACCAGCAGAAGAGTTATTTAAAAATCCTCTTCACCCTTATACAAGAGCGCTATTATCTGCAATTCCAATTCCAGAACCCGATCTTGCAAAACAAACTAAGTTAGTGGTTTATGATGCAGAAGAAGAACACAAAGATTACATCTTTGATTTACCTTACTTTAAAGAAATAACAAAAGATCATTTTGTTTGAGCTAATAAAAGAGAAATTAAAGAAATTAAGAAATTAGTAAAGAAATAAACAACGAAAGGAAGATTAAAATGTCAATATGATATAAAAAAACACTTGGACTACTAGGTTTAGGACTTGCAACAACAATGATCTCATCTTCTGTTGTTTCTTGTGGGGCTGCTTCTTTTGATGCAATTTTAAACAGAATAGTTGATAAAACTAAATATTATGGAAACTATACTTTAAACGTTTCAAGTTGAAATACAGCTCACTCTATGCAAGCAGAAGATTCAAGAATATGATCTAATACTTATGACACATTCTTATCAACTGATCAATATGGAAGAATATTTGGTTCTCTAGCAATAAGTGAATATGGAGAAGAAAATGGTTCAAAGGGTCACGTTGGTAAAATGGAAGACGGTGGTAGAAAATGAACTTATGCAATGAGAGAAATGAATTGAGTTAATACAAAGGGAAATATTGTCGAAGCTAATAGAGAAAATATAGTTCTTGATGGTGTTTTAAGTGCAGCAGAATATGCTTTAAATCCTTCAAATAATTCAGACGTTTCTGAATTATGAGTTTCATTTATACAAGGTGGAGCTGAAGTTCAACAATTATTTAAAGATGATAAAGAAGAAGAAGCAAAAGATATTATTAGAGGAAAAACACAAACAAGTGATGGTAAATATTTTGGTATACATGCTGGTCAAAAAGATGGTTCAAACGATACAATAGTATTTGAACTTACTAAACAAGCACCATACTTTGAAAGTTTACTTACTTATTCAGTGTTCTCACCAATACCAGATTCATACAAGGATGCTGTCGTTAAATATCAAGATGCTTTATTTAATGGAGCATATTATACTTATCAAGCTGATGCAAACTCTGAAATAATACTTAAGAAAAATAATCACTATGCATTAAAAGATAGTACAAATATTGAAGAATTACACTTTAACTATGTGGATGGAGCTTCTGCTTCAAAAGAAAGAACTTTATTTGAATCTGGTTCATCTTCTTGATTTGAACTTAAATCAGATGACTTAAAAGGTTGAAATAAATATATAGGTAAAGGTGGAGAAGCATATGAAAATCCAAACTTTGGATCTGCATATGAAATTCAGTCACCAGATAAAGCTGGTTCATATTTGTTAGTTTACAACTACTATAATGCAAATATTGATGGTAGTGCGGGAGCTGCAGAAAAACAAAGAGCTTTAAGTGCTTCGAAATTATTACAATCTAAAGATGCAAGAGCTTATATGTCTACTGCTTTAGATAGATCAGAATTTGTTAGATACTTTTCAAAAACTATTGATGAATTAGGTGAAGATGGTAAACCAGGTAAATCTCAAATGTTAAGAAATACTTATACAGGAACAGGTGTATCTGAACATCTTGGAGTAGATTATACAAAATATGTTGCAGCAGAATATGTAGAAAACACTACAAAAAATAGTTCTGTTGAAGCTTCAAATAATTTAACTGTTTTAGATGATGGTCAAGACCCATATATGGGAAAAAGCCAAGAATTAGTTAATAAATCAGAAGCAAAACTAGTAGAAGATATTAAAACTTTTATTAATGAAAATGATATACAAACAACAGAAATTAAAGGTTATCAAGGAGAAAGAGTTGTTCTAAAACTTATTCTTTCACCTTCAAATAACACTTCTATGAACCCTTATATAAATCTAATGATGAAAAAATTCAATGCAAAAAGTGGTAATCCTATTTACATTGAAACAAAAACAATGTCATCAACAGATGAATATAAAACTGAAGGTTCAAAAGGAGCAACTGACTTATTCATGAGTGGTTGATCTCCTGACTACAAAGATCCATCATCTTTCTTGGAAACAGTTACTTTAACTGGTCCATATAGAGGATATAATGGGACTTCAAGATTATTCAAAAGTAAAAAATCTAATGGAGAATCATCTTATGAAGGTACTGTTGAAGGAAATAATTATGTATTGGCAAACCCTGAGTTAAAAACAAAAGCTACAAAAGATTTACTAAGTGCTTTTGAATCTTATTCAGAAGGTTACAAACAAGTTGATACACAAGTTAGTGAACCAGATGCAAGATATAAAGGTTTTGCTGAACAAGAATACAATTTCTTCTATGATCAATTCCTTGCTTTACCTTTATATACAAAAGCAATGCCTAAAGTTTGAACTGTTAACTACTTAAAACCATATACAAAATCATATGAATCATTTGGTACAGCTCAATTTAAACTTTATAATGTTGAAATGGATTCACAATTAGGGAACAGAGAATATTATAAAGATTCTTTAGAAGCTTATGAAAAGGCTAAAAAAATAGTTAGTGAAGATTGAATTAAAAACAGAAAAGGTGCTCATTGAAAAGTGAAAACTGACGAAAATGGAAATCCAATAAAATCTAACTAATAAATATTTTAAAAAATCTACATTTATGTAGATTTTTTTTATACTATTAAGTAAGCAAGGGGTATAAAAAAAATGAACGAAAAAATAATTCAAAAAGTAATTGATATGATCAATAACAGAAATAGAGATAACTTTGATATTTATAAAAACAATGGTTATATTAATTTACTTAGTTTATACCAACAAGCTGTTTTTGAAGAAACTAAAGATGAAGAAGTTTTAAACTTAGATGTGAGAAACTTTAAAAGAGTTGAATTTAAATCTTTTGATACAAAAAATTTGGTAGGTATTTATCACTTAAATGAAGTTAAAACAAATAAATGAATAATTGCTTGTCATGGTTTTTCTTCTTCTAAAGAATCTTCTACAATAGCAAGTTACTATTTTAATAAACTTGGATATAATATTTTTTCTTTCGACTTTAGAAATCATGGAGAGTCAGATGATGCTCTTATAACAATGGGTATAAATGAAGAAAAAGATTTATTAAGTGCAATAACTTTTGTTAAAGAACAATTAAAAGGAAAAGAATTTGGTTTAATTGGTTTTTCAATGGGAGCACATACTGTAAATAGATTTGCTTTATCTGAAGAGTGTAAAAAATTTAATGTTAAATTTGGAGTTGCAGACTCTCCCTATTTTGAAACTAAAAAAGTTTTAAAAAGAATAATCAATTCAATAGGTGGTCCTATTATAGGAAATATTTTAGATAAGGTATTAGAGGAAGTTTATAAAGTATATAATAATAAATATAAAATAAATATAGATCAAGACACATTAACTTATAAGATAGCGTTATGTGAAAAAACTTTCCCAATACTTTATCTTCATTCTAAAAAAGATGTTGTTACTGATTATCAAGATAGTGAAAAATTTTATAACCTAAGAAAAGTTTTAGATGCAAAAGATGTTTTGCATATTTTTCAAACAGGAGAACACATAAGAACACAACTTTTACATACAGAAATGTATTGAAAACTTGTATATAATTTTATAAACAAATAACAAAGGAGATATTTAAAAATGGAAAACAAAGAATTATGCGTATCATTAGAGAATGTCTCTAAAATTTTTAATAAAACAGTTTGAGCTATAAAAAAAATTAACTTAAAAATTTATAAAGGAGAAGGGGTTGCTATAATTGGACCTAATCAATCTGGAAAAAGTGTTTTAGGTAGATTGATAGCAAGTCAAATCAAACAATCTGGAGGAGTTATTGAATATAACTTTAGTGATGATAATGTTATGGCAAACATAGGGTTTCAGTTTAGACAAACTTCATGACCTGATGGTTTTACTGTAAAAGAAGTATTCAATTTATACAAAAATATTCACAATGTAAATGATAAAAAATGAATAGATGATATAGTTAATGTTTTTGGTATTGAATCAAGATGAAATAAAACTCTAACATCATGTAATACTTCTTGATTACAATTATTTTCTATTGCTTTAGCCATAATAAATAAACCAGAACTTGTTGTTTTAGATGAAGTTTCTTCATCTATAGGATTGGACTTTAAAATAAAAATTCTTAATTTTTTAAGAGAATACAAAGAAGAAAACAACGCAACATTTGTAGTTATTTCACCTGATGATTCAACTTTTGAAATACTTTGTCAAAGAGTTATAGTTTTAGAAACAGGATTTATTATATCTGATGACTACATAACTGATTGAGATAAAAATTTAACTTTTGAAAAATATTCTTTAAGCATAATGGATGCTATTAAAGAAAATGAAATAACAGTTAAACCAGATCCTTTATTTAAACCTATAATTAAAAAATTTGAAACTAATGTAGAGTTATTTAGAGATAAGTATAATATTTTCTTAGAAAAAAATGCTGATTTTGAAAATGAACCATACATAATTGAAATAAGAAATATAGATTTTCACTTAAATGAGTTACACAGCATTCTTGAACACTTACTTTCAACTGCTATAAACAGAAAAAATATTGATCAAGTTATTTTACATACTAAAATGCTTATAAAAATATTTAAAAATACTAAGAAAAAAATAAATAAGTTAGATCCTAAAGTTAAGTATAAAAAATCAGCTTTAATGTTTTTTACAAAAACTGAAAAGTTTTTAAATTACTTAACTCATGATTTATATAAAAGTTTTAAATCTAATAAATATATAGCCTATGCAACTGAGTTAACTGCTCAGCTATCAAAAAAAGAGTTAGAACAACTTTCTGCTTTGAAGAAAAAATATATTCAAGAAGAAATCAAGGTTATGAAACTTGAAAATAAAATAATTAAAAAACAACAAAAACAAGAACGTAAAAATAAATAGAAGGAGTTATTATGAGATCAACTAGATGAAGTGTTTTTAAAATAATATTTTCAATGCAACTTTCAAATTACAAAAAAGACGCTTTTGTAATTTTTTCTGGTTGAATAATAACTACTTTAACACTTATTATATGACTTGCTTTCAAAAATGCACCTGTTGGTGAAAGTACAGAGGGCGAATCAATTGTTAAAATTGATGACTTTATTTTAGCTAGTGCGATCGGTATTAGTGTTATTAGAAACTGCTTATTTAATTTTGTTAAAACTTTATATGACTTTAAACATACATTGTTTTTTGAAAAATTGTTTTCAACAAGTATATCTAAAACTTTCGTTTTTGGAACTATAATATTATTTAATCAATTAGTAAATATAATTGTTGCTATATTTATGTTTGCAATTGGTATGCTTTTTGCAAATCAAAGAATATACTTAGGGAATATAAATTGATTTATATTCTTGCTTGGATTCTTATTGCTTTCCATATCTTCAAACTTAATTGCTTTAATAATTGTTTTTACTACAAAAAAATATGAATGAGCTTCAGTAATTGCTAACTTATTTTATTTTTTACCAGTGTTTCTTTTGGGTCTTGGTATTCCTTGAAACCTATTAGAAGAGAATAAATTTGTTATGATAATCGGGTTTTTCTTACCACAAAGATATTTCTTAAATATAATGGCTTCAGGCTGGGTTGGTGATATCAAAATGCAAGAAAATGATTTTTGATATAATGGAAACTTTTGAATACCTTATTTAGTTTCTTTTGCAATAATAGTAATACTTATTATTGCTCTTATCTTTATATTTGTTAAAAAATTTGAATATGAAAATAAGAAATTTCAAAAATATTCAAGCACAATGAAACATATGGCAATTATTTCAAGTATTAAAAAAGCTAGTTCAATTGAAGAATTAAATGATATCTTAGATATCAAAAAATTAACAACAGAAATAAAAGAAAAGAAAAAAATATTAAGAGGTAAACAAAGGAATGAAAAAAAATAGTAATCAAATAAAATTACATAATAACTTAAGAACCTTTAGAGATTTATATTTATTATCTTTAAAGACTTTTGTATATTCTCCCATAAATATGTTTTTGGGAGTTTTTCTAGTTATTTTCACATTATTTATTTGATTAACTTTTAAAAGTGACAACCCATTCTTATTTGCATCTGCTATAGGTACTTTAATAGTTAGGAACGGAGTTCATACATTTCACAGAACACTTTCTAATAATAAAAATACTGGTTTTATAGGTAGGATAAATAACACTGGATTAAATGTGTTTATTAGGCCAGCAGCAAATATTTTAGCTAACTTTACAATAAATTTTGTAATTACATTAATACTAATGTTATTAACAATAATATTTTTCAACGATCAAAGATCATTATTTTCAGGAGTTAACTGAGCTATGTTTATTTTTGGAGCAATTAGTTTATGATTGCTTTCTGTTATTATAAGTTATTCAATATTCATATATGTAAAATCAACAATTACAGGAACTATATATGTTTCTTTAATATACTTATTTTCATATAACTTACTTGGTTGTGCTTTCCCATATGAAGTTATTGCTAAAATTTCTTGATTAAATATAATCTTGTATTTTTTACCTCAAAGATATATGTTAAATGTCATGCAAGCTGGATGAGTTAATGCAACAAATTTAAACTATGCTGGAATTGATGGTAAATATAAAGTTGACTTTAGATTGGGTGAAAATCTTGCAATACCATTTGCAGTAACTTATGCAATGATATTAATACTTTCATTTTGTTTAATAACATTTATAATAGTTAATGTAAGAAAAACAAAAGTAGATATTTATGGAACAAGTGTTGTTCTTAAATTATCTTCTGATTACATAAAAGATATTAAAAAATGTTCAAGTATCAGTGAACTAAAAGAGTTAAGAAAAAAACACCTTGAAGAAACTGATTTAAACTCTAGATATATAAAAAGTGCTCAAAGTAAAAGACTTATGAAAAAAGAAGGAAATAAGAAATGAAAATAATAGATTTAGAAGATGGAAAATTAAACTCTACAGAAAGTTCAATATTAAACTTAATTAATAATGATCCAGATTTTTTCTGTACACACTCAATTCAAGAAGTTTCAAAGGAAAGTAATGTAAGTCCTTCAACAATGACAAGGGTTTGTCAAAAATTAGGATTTAAATCTTTTAAATCAACTCAAATGTTTGTTTATGAAAAATCACGTATGCAAAGTGGTTATTATAAATTGGGAGAAAATAATACTATAGAAGAAATAATTCATAACGTTAGAGGAGCTGCAATTTATACTATTAATGAAACATTAAACAGTATTGATATAAAAGAAATAGAGGAAATATCTAAGAAAATATACTCTTCAAAAAGAGTTATTATTTTTGGTTTAGAACAACAACAAATTAGTGCTAGTTCTTTTGTTTTAAATTTATCAAGAATAAATATAATGGCTCAAAATGTTTCAAACATTCACAACTATGTACAAAGAACAATATTTTTTGATGAAAGTGACTTTGCAATCTTTATTACAAGAACGGGTTGAACAAAAGAAATAATTGAATCAATTAAGTGAACTTATAACAAAAACATTCCTATGTTGGTTTTAACAGCAGATAAAGAAATAACAATTGAGCATTTAGAGAATGAAATTGATGTAAACAAAATAAGTTTGATTGAAACTCAAACAATTAGTAATGACAAAATAAAATATCCTTCAATATCTTCTGTTCCTGGGGAAATGATTATATTTGACTTAATATTTAATATAATTGTTAGTCAAAATGAAAAATACAGAGAAAAATTTAAAAAGACAGCTGAAATATCTCTAAATTGAAACTTTGAAGGTAAAATCTAATGGATAACTTTGAACTACAAAAGAAAATAGAGTCTTTAGAAAAAGAACTTGAAAACTACAAAAAGAGAGAAGAGTATACAAAAACTGGTTTGGAAAGAACTAAAAGTGTATATGAAATAGCTAGAAAAAATGCAGAGATAATAATATCTAAATCAATTACTTTGGCTCATGATTTTAAAAAAGATATAGAAGATGTTCTATTAAATATAGAAAAAAATCCTTTAGAATTTGTTAAATATTTAGAAGAGTTTTTAGATAAAAATGCACACTTCATAAACAATAGAGATCAACAAATAAATGAATTTTTAGATGAAGTAATTGAAAAAATTAAAAAATAAAGGCAATTAATATTATGTAATTGCCATTTTTTTTGAGGTATAATTATTCTAAAAGGAGAATTTATATGAAAAAATTACTATCAATTTTAGCAGCTGTTTCATTTGTTGTTTCAACAACAAGCACAACAGTTGTTTCATGTGCTGTAAAAACAAGTGGTATAAATTCTTTAAATTACAAATGAAATCTTGGGCAAATGACAGAAGTTAACCAAAAAGAAATAATAAAAAAAATAGCAGAAGTTAACGGTATAAATTCTTCAAACATTGAAAATAGACAAAAAGACATTGAAAATTTAGCAAGTATGAGATTTGATCATACAAGTATAACTAAATTAACTTCAAGTGAAATAGATGCTGATTCTGGTGATACTTATGTTGCAACTATAAGAACTTCTGAATACTCTAGAGTTTTAAAAGGTAGAACACAAGTTACTTTTAAAGCAACACCAGAAGTAATTGAAAAAGCTAAAAATCCAATTGCTCAAAAAGAAAGTAATTTATCAGGAACTTGATGAAACTGAGGTAATACTCTAGATGTGAATGGTAAAAATATTACTTTAGAAGGTAAGGATGCCAAATTAGAAAAATTAGTATCTAACAATAACCCTTATGATATTATAAATATTTCTTCTACTTTTACTAAAGCTGGTAAATACGCAATTGACAGTATTGCTATGAATGATTTCACATTAACACCAGAATTAAATGATCCAAGTTTTGATAATCAAAACTCTAAATTCCTTATAGATAGAAAAAATAAAAAAGTAAATTCAGATGATGTTAAATTTATTACATCTTTTGGTGGAGCAACTGCAGATAGAATGTTGTGAAATTGAAAACAAAAAGATGAATTAAAAGATAAATTAAAATCAATATTAGATGGATTTGGTTTAGATGGTATTGATTTAGCTGTTGCTGGAGAAACTCTATATAACAGAGAAAGTCAAGAAACTTTATGTCAAGCAGTTAAAGAAATAATGGTTGAAAGATGACTGTCTGGAAAAGATTTTTACTTAAGTATTTCAGCAAGATTGATTTGAATGTTTAAAGATGCTTTAGATAGAAACAAAGCTACAGTTATTCCTTTAATAGATTCATTGGAAGGTTGATATGATGATATAACACTTCTTATGTATAATATTACAAGACCAAAAAACTTTGCAATAGCACAAGAAGATTTTGAAATAGACGGTCAAAAATTTAAAAAAGGGGATAAGATTGGCACAAAATACAATCCTCAAATAGAAAACGCTTCATATTTCTATGGAACTTTAAGAGCTATAATAGATCCTAGTTGATCTAAAAACTCTAAATTTATTGATTTATCAAATAAACCAATAAGAATTAGTGTGGCAAATGAATATTCAACTACATCAAGTGCTTTTGGTTTCAAAAGCGGTGATTTATCTGTTGAAAACAAAAGTAATTGAGAAATAGCTTTAGAACAATTTAAAAAAGATTCACCTGAAGCATTTAAAAACATAAAAGGTTTCAATTATTTTGGTGTTAACATAGATCAAATATTATCTAATGAAAAACCAAGTGAACCAAAACAATTTTTATATGGTTCAAACTTAAGTAGAGTTATTAATGAAAATTTAAAAACAAATCAAGAATAGTAAGACAAGGTTTAAATAAAATTTTTTCACAGAGAGTTAATGGTTGGTGAGAATTAACAAAAATTTATTTAGATTATCACTTATTTTAAATAGGAGAAGAAAAGTTCAATACCCAGTAGAACTCCTCGCAAGGATAGCGTTAACAATCTAATTGAGATAAATAAACATCTATTTTTTGTGTTTATTTAATTAGGATGGTACCGCGTTAAAACGCTCCTATTATTAGGAGCGTTTTTATTTTGAAAGGAATTAATTAATATGGAAAAAAATTATAAAGATACATTACTTATAAATCAAACTAGTTTTGATATGAAAGCTGATTTAAAAACAAAAGAGCCAAATATTCAAAATGAATGAAAAGAAAAAGATATTTACAAAAGAAAACTAGAAGCTAATAAGAATAAACCAACTTTTGTTCTTCATGATGGTCCACCATATGCAAATGGTAATATTCACGTTGGTCATGCTTTAAATAAAATTTTAAAAGATTTTATTGTTAGATGAAAAAGCCAAATAGGTTATAACTCACCCTATATTATGGGATGAGATACTCATGGTTTACCAATTGAAACTGCAATAACTAAAACTGGAGTTGATAGAAAAGCTATGAGTCCAGTTGATTTTAGAAACTTATGTAAAGAATATGCTTTACAACAAGTTGCCAATCAATCTGAACAATTCAGAAGATTGGGTATTTTTACTGACTATGATTGTAAATATATAACATTAACAGATGATTTTGAATTAAGTGAACTTAAATTATTTTCTAAAATGGTTGAAAAAAATTTGGTATATAGAGATTTAAAACCTATTTATTGATCTCCATCAAGTGAATCTGCATTAGCTGAAGCTGAAATTGAATATGCTGAAATTAAATCTCCAACAATTTTTGTTGCTTGTCCTGTTTTGGAAAATGAAGAATTGCAAAACACTTGTCTTGTTATTTGAACCACAACTCCTTGAACAATGCCTTCAAATCAATTAATTGCTTTAGGAGAAGAGTTAGAATATGTTCTTGTTAAACCAGAAAACGATGAGAGACAATTTATTGTTGCAAAAGATTTAATCGATTCAGTTTCAGAACAAATTGGTTGAGAAAACTTAAATGTGGTTAAAACTTTTAAAGGAACTGATTTAACAAATATTAAATACCAACATCCTTGATATGAAGATAAAACTGGTTTTACAGTTATTGGACACCATGTAACAAGTGAAGCTGGAACTGGTTTAGTTCATATTGCTGGAGGTTTTGGTGAAGATGACTTTGAAATTGTTACAAAACACAACATTAAAGCTTTTGCACCAATTGATGATCAAGGTAAATTTGATGTAACTGTTAAAGATTCAAGATTAGAAGGAGTTTTTTATGAAGATGCAAATAAAATAATTGGTATGGCTTTACAAGAAAAAGGGTTATTATTAAAACTTAAATTTGTAAAACACTCTTATCCTCATGACTGAAGAACAAAAAAACCAGTTATTTATAGAGCAACACATCAATGATTTGTTGGTCTTTCAAATGTAAAAGAAGAAATCGATAATGCTATTGTTAATAATGTAAAAACAAATCCTGAATGATCTAAAGAAAGATTGAGAAACATAATAAAAGATAGAAATGATTGAACAATTTCTCGTCAAAGATTATGAGGAGTTCCAATTATTGCATTCTTTGATAAAGAAAAACAACCTCAAATAACAAAAGAAATTGTTGATTTTGCAATTGAAGTAATTGCTCAAAAAGGAACAAATGCTTGATTTGAATTACCTGCAGATGACTTCTTACCAGAACAATTTAAAGGATTGGGTTGAACAAAAGAAACTGATATTCTTGATGTTTGATTTGATTCAGGAAGTTCAAACTTAGCAATTGAACAAAACTTTGGATTACAAAGACCATTTGATGTTTATTTAGAAGGAAATGATCAATATAGAGGATGATTTAACTCATCAATGATTAACTCTGTAATTTATGATGGAAAACCTGCTTACAAACAATTAATAACTCATGGTATGACAAATGATGAAAAAGGTAAAAAAATGTCTAAATCAATTGGAAACACAATTGACCCATTAGATATTGCAAATGACCTTGGAGCAGATATTTTAAGACTTTGAGTATTTTCAACTGACTTTACAGATGATCAAAGAATTGGAAGCGAAATCTTAAAACAAGTATCTGAATCATATAGAAAAATTAGAAACACAATTAGATTTATGTTATCTAACTTAGTTGATTTTGACCCTAAAAAAGATTATCAAAGTGATTTAACTGATGTTGATAAGTTTGCACTAAATAACTTAACAGCAACAAAAACTAAATTCTTTAATGCAATGGAAAACTATTCATTTAATAGTGGGTTTAAATTAATTAACAACTATGTAGCAAATGACTTATCGTCATTCTACTTAGACTTTATTAAAGACATTATTTATGTTGAAGCTGCAAATTCTACAAGAAGAAGACAAGTTCAAACAGTTATGTATGAACAACTTTGAGCATTATTAGATATGCTAAAACCAGTTTTAATTCATACAACTGAAGAAGCATATCAACATATTCAAAATATCGAAAAAGAAGATTCAATTCACTTATTGGATTTAAGAGAACAAAACTTCTTACAATCTGATGAATTTAACTCTAGATGAAAAACTGTTTTAGATTTACGTGATGATGTAAATGAAGCTTTAGAAAAAGCTAGAAATGAAAAAATCATTAAAAAAGGGTTTGAAGCTGTAGTTACTTTAGAATTAAAAAATGAATTTGAATTCATAAAACAAATTGAAGACTTAAATCAAATTTTAATCGTTAACTCAATAAACTTTTTAGAATCTAAAAATGAAATTAACTCTAAGGTAGCAAATGTTAGTGTAGAATTAAAACAAGGGTTAAAATGTCAAAGGTGTTGAGCAATTTTTGATGAATTGAACGACGATATTTGTCAAAGATGTTTTGATGTAATCAATTAAGGTGTGAAAAAAATGAAAGACTTTATATTTAACATTAAGTCAAACTTAAAAACATATAATTATATTTGAAAATACAAATTAGTATGATGTTTACCACTCATACTAATTTTAGTGTCTTTAGACTGAATCAGTAAAGCTATTGTGGTGGCTGAAATGAAAACTGAAGGAACAACTGCAACGTTTATTCCTGGTTTTATTAATTTTAGTTATATCATAAATCCTGGAGCAGCATATGGTATGAATGCTGGAAAAATTGGTTTAGCAGTTTCAATAGCTGCTATAGTTACACTCATGTTAATTGCAGTATTTATTTTTATCAAAAATAAATACTGATTAATACCAATTACTTTAATGGTCTCTGGAAGTATTGCAAATTTAATTGCAAGATCTTGAGCTCCAGCAACAAAGGAAGAGGGCATCAAAGGAGGGGTTGTTGACTTTCTTCAATTTGATTTTAAGTTATTTGGATCAGATGCTTATATTTTTAACTTAGCTGATGCTTGAGTTTCTATAGCTGTAGGAATAATAATAGTTATGGTGTTAGTTTATGTTGTGTTAGAAATAATAGAATACACAATGAAGAGAAGCAACCAAGAAAAATACGAATACTATTGTGATATTGTAAATAAAAGAAACCTTCTTTTTGAAGCATACTATCATAGTTTAGATTTTAAAAAAGAAGATAAAATCACTTACAAAGAATATTTATTAAAACATAAAGAAATTTCAAAAGAGTGAAAAGAATATAAAAACAAGGGGTAAATTATGGAACAATTAGAAATTAAATTAGAACAAGACTCAGGAAGATTAGATAAATATTTAACAGATTACTTAAAAGAAGAATATGATTTTTCTAGAAGTTATGTTCAAAAACTAATTGAATCTAATGATGTACTTGTAAATGAACAACCTGTTTCTGTAAAATACAATTTATTAACAGATGATGTTATTAAAATGAATTTAAAAGAACCAACAGAATTAGAAGCAAAAGCAGAAGATATAGATTTTGAAATTGTATATCAAGACAAAGACTTATTGGTAGTTAATAAACCAAATGGTCTTGTAGTTCACCCTGCAGCTGGTAATCCAAGTGGTACTTTAGTAAATGGTTTATTATTCAAAGTAAAAGACTTATCTTCAATTGGTGGAGTACTTCGTCCTGGTATAGTTCACAGACTTGATAAAATGACAACAGGATTAATGATTGTTGCTAAAAATGATAAAGCTCATAAAAGACTTACAGAAATGTTAGCAAACAATGAAATCCACAAAGAATATATTGCTTTAGTTCATGGTGTTGTAGAACATAATGCTGGAAAAATAAATGCCCCAATTGGAAGACATAGAGGGGATCGTAAAAAAATGACAACAACTGATGTTAATTCAAAACATGCCATTACAAACTTTAATGTATTAGAACGTTATGAAAACCATACAAAAATAAGTTGTGTTATTGAAACTGGAAGAACTCATCAAATTAGAGTTCACATGTCATATATTAAGCATCCAGTGGTTGGAGATCCTTTATATGCATTTAGAAAAGACATGGAAGAAGAGTTTGGGCAATACTTACATGCTTACAGATTGGCATTTAATCATCCAATAACTAATGAAAAAATTGATTTAATAAGTGAATTACCAAAAGAATTTAATGATAAAATTAATACGTTTAAAGAATAGGTGAGTAAAAGATGACAAATTTTAATGAATTAAAACTTAATTTAGTTCACTATTTTGTTAAAGTTGAAAAATATAAGGCTTTGGAACAATACAGTAATGATTATGTATCTTACTTAGTTAATCCAAAAGCTAAATTCAAAGTGATTAGAGTAACTGTGGGTTCACCTGTTACAACTGATAAAAACTTAGAAGAAATAAAAGCAAACTTAAAAGAACAAAAAAGAGAAAAAATAGAAATACTTAATTTAGCTATAAGTGATACAGATATAGATATTGCTTTAGAGGGAACTACTTTAAGTTTTTCTAGTTTAGAATCTTCAAAAACTAAACTAAAACCATATTTTTCTAAAATAAACTCTTTAAAAGAAGCTGAAAAAAATGAAGTTGAAGAAAATATTTCAGATGAAGAAATGATTGAGATTTTACAAGATCCAACAAAATCTTCAAACATTAAGTTTAAAAAAGCCGTTTCAAGAATGAACAGAAATAGTCCCATATCTCTGTTGCTTCTAACAGTATTTTTTGTAATGCCATTAATCACAATGGTTTTAAGTATGATGTGATTTCAAGGTCAAATAGGTCCTCATTTAGATTTATTCTTTGGAGCAACAAATAGAAACCTAACTATTGTTGGTGGACAATGATGAAGAATATTTACATATGGATTTACTGCAAACTCAAATGGTTTTTTGATGGCTTTAATTCAAATATTTTTCTTAACTGGAGCAACAATTAAAATAGCTCGTTATACTGAAGGGTTAGTAGGTTCTTTAAAATTTGCTTTAGCAGTCTTTATAACTTATCCATTGGTAGGTTTCTTTGTAAGTGCTACAATGCCATCTCAAACAGCTGTTTTCTCTGGTGGATTAGGATTTATGGCAAGTGTTGTTGGTGTTTTGGGTGTTACAACTTGAGATAAAAAAAGAGAACCAATTCAATTGTTTTCTAAAAATAGAATGATATTTCCAATACTTTGTTTAGTTATTTATCCTTTATTTTTAGGACAAGCATATTTATATATAATGATAATTGCATCGGCTGCAATTTCAGCAAGTATTTACTTGTTAAGTACTTATAAAAAAGAAAATATGGATAAATTGATAATTCTGCCAATTACTATTTTAGTTGCAGCTTTCTTCTTACCACTAACCTTATCTTTAATTAACTACTACTCACCAGCTCATGATATATATTCAGCTACAACATTACTTTATTATGTTGCTAATGGATTTATGTCAGAAAAAAGAGCTAATGAAATACTTTGAAATAATCACTGAAATTGATATATAGGTCAAAACTCAAATGGTGGTTGAAGTATATTTACTTGAGGAATTTAAATATGAAAAAAAGAGATAATTATATAGATTGAGACACTTATTTCTTAGCTATGGTACAACTTAATGCTATGAGAAGTAAAGATCCTTCAACTCAAGTGGGTTGTGTTATTGTAAATGACTTAAAACAAGTTGTTTCAACAGGTTATAATGGTCTTCCAAGAGGTTTGGATGACAATAATTATCCTTGAAGTAGAGAAGGTGAACTTGAAGATACTAAGTATCCTTATATAGTTCATGCGGAATTAAATGCTATTCTATCTTCAAAAGACTCAGTAAGAGGGTGTGAAATTTACACTAGTTTATTTCCTTGTAATGAGTGTACAAAAAGCATAATACAATCAGGTATTAAAAGAATTATTTATTCATCTGATAAATATGATGAAACTGTTGAAAATAAAATAGCTAAAAAAATGCTTAAAGAAGCAAATGTTGAATTTGTCTTTAAAAAAGAAGTTAAGGTAACTATAAATTAGTTTTATAAAACTAACTTTTTTTTTTTTTTTTTAGATTTTGGAATATAATATTTATGTGTTAGTTTACTAGCACTCTGTATTTCAAGTATTAATTTAGTTTAATACATTGAGTTCTCAATGCGTCCATCGTTGAGAATAAAAAAAACCCAATTATTTGGGTTTTTTTATATTTTGCTATTGAAGTGCATTTTAGTAAACTTATCAATTTCTTGAGGTTTTTCACTTTTATATTGATTAACTAGTGCTTTAACGTGATTATTGGCTCCTAAAGGTAATTTAACATCATATTCATTTTCTAGTTTTTCAATTTCTTTTAAGAAGTGATACCTAGCTATAATACTTGCACAAGCAACTGAAATATATTTTGCTTCTGCTTTTGTTTCAAAGTATATATTTTTTATTATTATTTCTTGATCTGCTAAGTATTTATAGTAATTTCTTTCATCTACAAATTGATCCATTATAATCTGAGTTTTTTCTAACTCAGGATTATTTCTAAATATCCTTTTTAAAGCTTGGTTATGACAAATAGCTTTTAAAGTATGTGTATTTCTATAGATATCATATGCTTTGTTATATTTAGAGTTTTCAAGTACATAAACTTCTCAAGTTATTTTGTCTTTTAACTGATCAAATAAATCTATTATTTTAAAGTCATTTATTTTTTTTGAATCTGTTATTTGACTTGCTAAAGAAGGGTAGTTTACTTCAAAGTCCTTATCTATGTAAACACAGCAAGTAACTAAAGGGCCAAAGAAATCACCAACTCCAACTTCATCACACCCAATGTTTGGAAGAGCTATTTTTTGATTTGAAATAGAGTTTGTCACTTTGTTTTCCATTTTTAATCCATATTTGTTTGCAAACAACTCTATTTCATCACCTTGTAGTAATATTGTGTTTGTTGTATATATATTTACAACAAGACCTTGAGGTAATCTGAATAAATACTTTATACTTGGGTTTTTTGAAGTAGATAAAAAGTTCTTATTATCTTCTACAATTTTTTCTATTATATTTTCACTTACTTTTTTAAAACTATAGCTATTCATTGTCATCAAGCCTTTCAAATAAATTATAAAGTAAAATATGGTTAAGGTTTCAAATAATAATATTGGTATAATTATTGGTAGTGAGATTGGAGTGAAAGCAAAAATGATTAACATAGGGCCTTGATGATTATTTGATATAATAGCTTTCGCCATAATTATAAGTTGTACTGTTTGGGGTATGACAAGAGGTTTTTTAATAACTTTTTATTTATTAATATTACAAGTAATAGCAGTTCTTCTTTTAATGTTTGTTCCTGCATTGCTTACAAACTCTTTTAATCCATTATTTATGAAGTTATGGGTTAAAGTTGGTCTTGTAGATGTATTTTCTTATTTTGGTGAATCCATAGGTTCTTTAATAACATCTCTTTTACCTGGTAGTGAAGGTTTACCAATAGATGGTTCTGGAACAGGCTATGAAATTTTAAAAACTATATCTGCTTTAGGTTTATATTTATTTTTTAGTATATTTATATTTTTATTAGTAAATATAATAGGTTTAATATTGTATAGATCTTTCAAAAGAAAAATGAAAAAAATTAGAGTTGTCAGACATGTAGATACTTTAATTGGTGCTTTCAATGGTCTTGCAATAGGTATGACTTTATCAATGTCTGTAAGTTTTATTGCAAGTTTTCCATTATTTCAAACTGAGACTCAAAAAATTGGTTTAATGGATTATTCTCATATGACAGAAGAACAATGAAAAGATAAAATTAAAAACGGAACTGCTTATAAAAGATATTCTATTTCTAGAAAAATAGCATCTCCATTACCTTCAGTTCCAATATTTGGTTTTACATATACTAATTCTTGTTTAACAAAATATGCTTTAGATCCTTTAATGGTTATTTCATCTCAATTATTAGCAAATAAAGAAATTACTGAATTAAAAGACTTCTTTGTTGTGTATGAGGATTTACTAGCTGAAGGTTATTCAACTTCAAATCCCTTAGCTTCTCCAATTTCAGCATGTATTGATGTTATGCCTCAAGACTCAAAAGCATTATTTAGACTAGCTTCAGAAATGATGTTAATGGGTTCAACGATATTTGTTGATGGTATTACAAGCGAAAGATCAAACATAACAAGTGTTGAATTAATTAATGCTTTTGATGAATATTACTCACAATCAGGAAAAGACCAAGAAAAAATTCATGAAGGTTGATTAAACCAAAGTGAAATGGTTAAATTCTATAATTGAGCTGATGAAAATAGTCAAAATGGAGAACAAAAAAATCCATTTAAAAAATTAGCAAAAAATATAGATGATAAATGAACTCAAAGTGGTAAAAAAACACAAAGATATATGTCTAAAGTTTTAAATGATCCTTTATTAACTTATAACTTCTTTAAAAACATTAACTATGTAAATGCAACTACAAGAAGTAACTTGGACACAATGCCCTTCTTATCAACTGTTTATACTTCAAACTATTTAATTGATGGTATGGAAATAACCCCTTCAGGAGAACTTAAATTAGGTGAATTTGTAGGAGTTACAAACTCACCAAAACCTGATCCAGAAAATAAAGTTTCCACTTTTGCAACTGCAAAAAACAATGTAAGTGATATAAAACACGACCAAAAATGATGAGTTGATAACTACAAAAATACTTATTGAATTCAATATTACTTTGATTTTGCAGGAAGGTACTTTAATTAATTATGGCTAAAATAGGAATTGATATAGTTGAAAATAAAAGAATTAGTTTAGATGAAAACTTTTTAAAGAAATTCTTACACAAGCAAGAAATTGAATTAATAAATAATTTGCAAAGTGATGAAGCAAAAATACAATTTGCTTCAGGAAGGTGAGCTGCAAAAGAAGCTATTATTAAGTGTTTAGAACAAAAGGTTGTTGCAAATACTATTAACATTACTTATAGAAATGAAAAACCAGTTATTGAAAACAAAGAATTCTCAACTATTGAATTATCAATAAGTCACGAGCAAAATTATTCTGTTGCAGTAGCTTTAAATATATAGAATCAACTTAACAGTTGATTTTTTTTTTTTTTTTAATAAAATTTATTTGTATCAATAAAGAAAGAGAAAAAATGAAAAAAATATTAACATTATTATCTGCTGTTTCATTAACAGCAACAGCATCTGCTAGTGTAGTGGCTTGTGGTGAAGGAAATGACAACGGTGGAGGAACTGTTGAACCACCAACTACAGAATTTTACAAATTAAATGAAATTTTTGTTTCAAAAGAAATCGAAGAAATTCAAGTTACATACAATCCCAACGGAAATGTTACTGCTGAAAAAATATATCAATCTATTATTACAAAAATATTAGAACTTAATTACAATAATAAGGAATCAAAAATCAAAGAAGTTGAATCGTGAACAAGAATGGGAAATGTTTTGGGGAGATTAACATATTTCTATTCAGAAAATGGACTAAACGAAAATTTTGAAAAGTTGAAAGAAGTTGGTGTTGGTTTACCTGTTGGAGAAAACCTGATAGAAAATTTTGAATTTAATTTAGATTTAATTCACTCTGATATAATAAATGCAAACAAAGGTCAAAGTTGAGAAAATTCTGCAAAAAACATCACACAAAAAATGGAACAAGGAACCGTTAACGTTATCATTAAAAAACTGGTTATTAAAGTAATACAATAATATAAAAACCACAAATTAAATGTGGTTTTTTATTTTTCTCAACTAGTATATAATCTTTTATGGTGATAATATGAAACAATATTTGAATTTGGTAAAAGATGTTTTAACAAATGGAGAAAAAAGAGAAGACAGAACTAACACAGGAACTGTTTCTAAATTTGGAACACAATCAAGATATGACTTGAGAGAAGGTTTTCCACTTGTTACAACAAAAAAAGTATTCTTTAAAGGAATAGTTCATGAAATACTTTGATTTATTAGTGGAGACACAAATATTAAATATCTTGTTGATAATAAAGTGAACATTTGAAATGAATGACCTTTTGAAATTTACAAAAAATCAAATGATTACAAAAATGAAACTCTAGAAGAATTTGTTGAAAAAATTAAAACAGATCAAGAATTTGCAAATAAATATGGTGAATTAGGTCCTGTTTATGGAAAACAATGAAGAGACTTCAATGGAGTTGATCAATTTAAAAACTTAATCAATGATATTAAAACAAACCCTTATTCAAGAAGACACATTATTTCTGCTTGAAATCCAGCGGAAGTTAATCAAATGGCTTTACCACCATGTCATTCTTTATTCCAATTTTATGTTTCAAAAGATGGTTTCATAGACTTACAACTTTACCAAAGAAGTGGAGATATCTTTTTAGGTGTTCCATTTAATATAGCAAGTTATTCATTACTTTTAGAATTAGTGGCTATTGAATGTAATTTAAAAGCTCGTTATTTTGTACACACAATCGGAGATGCTCACATATATTCAAATCACATGGAACAATTAGATCTTCAATTATCTAGAGAACCTAAAAAATTACCATTATTAAAAATAAATGCTCAAAACAAATCAATTTTTGACATTAAATTTGAAGACATTTCTTTAGAGGGATACGAAAGTCATCCAGCAATCAAAGGAGCTGTTGCTGTTTAATGATTACTTTAATATGGGCTCAAACCAAAAATGGAGTTATTGGAAAACAAAATAAACTTCCTTGAAATATTAAAGAAGAAATGCAACATTTTATAAACTATACTAGAGGTAAAACTATCTTAATGGGAAGAAATACTTGAGAATCTCTTTCTGTTAAACCATTACCTAATAGAAAAAATATATTAATTACTTCAAGAAATTTAGAAAAAGGTTATAATAATCTTGAATTGTCTAATGACCTTGAAAAAGTATTAGAAAAATATAAATTTATTGATGAGGAACTTGTTGTTATAGGAGGTTCTCAAATATATAGCTCTGCATTAAAATATGCAGATAAATTAGTTGTAAGTGTTATTAAAGAAGAATTTGAGGGAGATACTTTTGCTCCTTTATTTGATAGAGAAAAGTTTAAAATCATTGAGGAAAAAGATTTTAAAGACTTTATAGCTTATTATTACGAAAGGTATTAAAAATGGAACATTACGAATTAACACAAGAAGCTGCATCGGCTACTGGTAAAAAAGATAAAAAAGAAATGGCTCATGTAAGTAAATGAAGACTATTTACAAATGCTTGAGGTATATGAAGAGTTACAGTTAAAGCAAAAAAAGTGACTAGAAAAATTAAACAATATCCAAACTTATATTCAGAAGAGTGAAGATATAACTGAGTTAAAAAGAAAAGTAGAAAAGTATTAAAAATAGCTAACGTTCAAGTTGATGTTATTGGTATTGAAAACTGACTAGATAGAGGTATTGTATTGGCACCTAACCACCAATCAAATTTAGATCCTATTTTAATGTTAGCTATTAATGATTTTTCACTACAACAACCAATTGCATTTATTGCAAAACAAGAGTTATGAAAAACTAAAATCTTTAAACACTTTATGAATTTAACTGACAATATTCCTTTAGATAGATCTAGTCCAAGAAGTGCTTTAAATGCAATGAAAGAAGCTAAAGAATTAATCTCAGAATATAAAAGAAGTTTAGTTATTTTCCCTGAAGGTACAAGAAGTGCTAAACAAGAACCTAATGAATTCCAAGCAGCAAGTATGAAATTGGCTCAAATGGCATATGTTCCAATCGTTCCTGTATCAATTATCGATTCTTATAGATTATTTGAAAAAAGAAAATCAGGTAAATTCCATATTAAAGTAGTTTTTGGAAAACCAATGATGCCTGAAAAATTCATTTCACTTAAAACAGAAATGTTAACAAAAAATGTTCAAAAAGAAGTTGAAAAAAACATTAACTTATACAAAGATTGAGATCCAAAAAAACTTGGTATAAAACCAAAAAGAATCGACAAGAAAAACAGAGTAACATATTACTAGTTATTTTCGATTAGGAGGCAAATTATGAACTTTGCAAATATTATAGAAAAAAAGAAAAACAATAAAGAATTAACTGCTCAAGAAATCTATTGAGTTGTTAATTCTTTTGTTAACAATACACTTAAAGACTATCAAATGTCTGCTTTCAATATGGCTGTTTGATTCAACGGAATGACTCCAACTGAAACTGCTTCATTTACACAAGCAATGATAGATTCTGGTATTACTTATAACTTAGATGGTGTTGAAGGAATGAAAGCTGATAAACACTCAACAGGTGGAGTAGGAGATAAAACAAGTTTAATCTTTTCTCCATTAGTTGCTAAATTTGGAGTGAAAGTTGCAAAACTTTCAGGAAGAGGTTTAGGTCAAACTGGAGGAACAATTGATAAATTAGAAAGTTGTCCTGGATGAACTGGTGAAATATCTGAATCAAGATTTAAAGAAATCTTAAATACAGTTGGTATTTCAATTATGGGACAATCTGAAGAAATAGTTCCTGCAGATAAGAAATTATATGCTCTAAGAGACGTTACAGGGACTGTAGACTCAATTCCTTTAATTGCTTCAAGTGTTATGTCAAAAAAACTTGTTATACCAGCAGATAGCATTATTTTAGATGTAAAAATGGGTAGTGGAGCATTTATGAAAGATTTAGATAATGCAATTGCTTTATCTAAAGCAATGATATCAATTGGAAAAGAACACAAAAGAAATGTAAGTGTTATGATCACAAACATGGATAAACCACTTGGAAGAGCAATTGGTAATGCAATTGAAGTAAAAGAAGCTTGAGATACTTTAAATGGTAACGGACCAGATGATTTAGTAGAATTATGTGTTACTGCAGCTGGTTTAACATTAGTTCAAAACAAGGTATTTAATGACCTTGAAACAGCTAAAACAGAGCTTTTAAAGGTTTTAAATGATAAAAGTGCTGCACACTTGTTAAAAGACTTTGTAGAAGCTCAAAACGGTGATTTTGGAGTTATTTTAGATTATTATAAAAACTTTTCTACAAAACATGTTGTTGAAATAATCTCAGAACAAGAGGGTTACTTAACATTTGCATCAGCAGATCAATTGGGATATCTTTCAATGCATTTAGGAGCAGGAAGAGCTACTAAAGAAGAAAGTATTGATTTTTCAGCTGGAATTTATTTAAATAAAACAACAAATGAATTTGTTAAAAAAGGTGATGTTATTATGACTCTTTATACAAATAGAGATGATATTGAATCTTACAAACAAAAAGCAAAAGAATTAATTGTTATAAATGATAAAGTTCAAGATGAACAATTGATCCTTAAATTGCTAACTAACAAGGATGTTTAGTTAAATTTTGAAAAAAATAAGTTATTAGATGTTGAAATTATTTAGGTTTTAAAATATAATATTGTTGTCTGGAATAGTTTTAAAGAATCATTAGCCCATAATGTTTGTTTAGCCCTATCAAATGAACATAATATTTAGATTTATAATATATATAATATTGACTGTTCTAGATTTATTAAATTAGTACTCCGCCCAGAGTGCTTTTTTTTATTTCAATTATTGGAAAAAAAATCTATTACTTTTTATTAAAATAGAATAATATACTAAAAAGTGTTATTATTAAATTAGAATCAATGATTCGAAAGAAAGAAAATTAAAGAAAAGGATATAGAAAGTGATGAAAAAAACATTAAAAGCTTTTGCTCTTGCTTCAACATTTGTTGTTTCAGGGGCATCGGTTGTTTCTTGTGGTTCTCAAAGACCACCAGTGATAGAACAAGATGATAAATATATAGAACAAAATTTACTTGAAGAAATTATAGAAATATCTAATGAAGAATTTGAAGAATTTTTAGTTGAAAGATTTGTAACTTTAGACAATCCTAAAGTTAATTATTTTGATTTTACAAGAATGAAGGATAATTTCATTTATGAAATTGACACTGAATATGAAAAAATTGTAGAAAAAAATGAAAAAATAATTAAAAAAAGGGAAGGTATAAATTTTGATTCATTAGAAATTGAAAACTATAATGATAAAATAAGTACTAAATTCTTAAATTTTGATGGTAAAGATTTAACAAACATAAGTGCTATTGAAGAGAATGAAAACAAAAGAAATATTGGAAAAGCTGTATTTTCAGAATTTAATTACAATATTTTTTCTAAAAAAAGTTATAAAAGAGTTAAAAGGGAAGTTACATTACCTATATTAAATTTTTATGCTGATAAAAAGGAAGTTAAAGATTTAATTAATAATCACAATTTTATTAATTCAAAAACCTTCTCATCTTTTGAAAAATCAAATAATGAGTTAATATATACTTTTGATAGTTTTAAAAGATCAAAATATGAAACTGGTGATAAGTCAGAAATGCTTGCAATTATTGACGATATAGGTAATTTTTTTGGTAAAAATTATTGAAATATGAAAGAAGAAAAGCAAGAAAGTTATTTATACACAAATATGACAAAACAATTTGCTACAACAATAATGCCAAATGGTGATTCTCAAAGATATGATGCAAAAAACTGATCTGGTAAAAGACCAGAAGATGAAGAGAAATATTGCAAAGTTATTAATGAAAACTCTGAAATTGATTTGAAACATTATTGTGGTCAATTAGAAAATGCAAAGCAAAAGTCAGAGGAATTGGGAGTAGATAATTCATTGGAAATTATTGTTAGAGTAGATTTTGACACAAAAAAAACTGGTATATTGAAAGAAAATGAAGATAAATTTTTCTATATTTATTTTGGTACTATAAAATTTGTAAGTGATAATGATATTGAACTTTATGAATATGAATATGAATTTTAAAACTATCATATACTTTTTGATTAATTAAAATTTTTAAAAATTAAAAATGAATTTATTGATTTAAGAAAGGGTAAAAAATATGAAAAAATTATTATCAATGATTAGTATTGTTGTTTTAGGGGTTAACACTTTACCAACGGTCTCTAATGCTGTATTAATAGAATCAAATAATGTTAAACAAGAAAATAATTTACAAAATTATAATAGGTCTATAAGTGAATATGCAACTATAGATCTTAATGATGTAGAACTTGAAAAAACATCGATAAATGTCTCTAAATATGAAGAACATTTAAACAATGATGAAGAAATGTTGCAAATAATACTGACTGAATTAACAAAAGTTAATAGGAAGAACAAAGTACTTCCTCAAGTTATAAAGTCTACAAAAAAAGATTACGATAATTGAATAGTTATTTTACCTCAGTTCCCAACTAAGGATGGAGAAAAAATTGTAGATGATTTATGAATGATGTACATAGGTGATGATAATGCTTTTGAAGGTTACTTAATTGTAGAGGATTTAGAATTAAATTATGAATCAACAATTAAGAAAAAAGAACTATCTGAAGGTATTAAGAATACTCATCTTGGAGAAGTAAAGAAACTAAACGAAGAAACTATAAAAAGAGAAATTATAAAAAGGAATGACCAATTGATAAGCGAGGAAGATTTTTACATTGAAACAATAACTTATGAAGGTGCAATTGTTAAAGCAACTGAAAAGTCTAAGTTTACAGGATCTGTTATGGTTACTTTTGATGATGTATTTGGTTCTATTGGAGATATTCAAACAGATCCAGCAAGATCTGATGCTTATAATTCAGAGCAATCTTCTACAAAAACCGCTGTTACTTATATAGATGTTGATCTAGGAAAAAGTGAATTCCTAAAAACTTATAGTTATATGGATTATACATTAACAACAAATTATTATACACAAGCTATGGGTAGGTTTAATTACGTTGTTAATGAAAAAAATCCTGTTGCAAAAAGTGAAACCTATAAAGACAAAAACCACTATAAACCAAAATATCAAAGAATATATCTAAATGAAAATACTTCTATAAGTACTTTTGATTTATTATACAAAAATGTCAATCAAGAAAGGGCTTATGGAACTTTAACAGTTACTTGATTAAATGACTTTAAAATTGAAATCAAAGCTACAGTTAACACTTATGCATGAGCTACTGCTTGAAATGCTCAGTGAGCAAGATCTGAAGCAAAGATGGGCGTTTCTGATATCAAATTTAGCTAATATATTAAATTATAGTTATGAAACCACTTATTAAATTACTTTTTAAGTAAATTTATAAATGGTTTTTTAATATTTTTAATCACTCACTCAAAAAAACTTAAACTTGTTTATTAATGGGAATTAAAAAATTTTTAGTAATCCAGAGTTTTAAAATTAAATTATAAGTTTAATTTTAAAACTAAGGTTGTAGGGTGGGTTTAAGAAAGAAAGGATATAAATGTTTAAATTATTGAATTTATTAGGAGTTTTTGGTATTGGTGCTAGCTCTGCTACATTAATACCAAATCAAATTCTAGAAAATAGCAATTATAAAAATCAAACAATTTATCATCAAAATGGGCCTTACGGAGTTCAAGAAGAAGGAATAGAAACAAGTCTTATTGAAAGTTTATTGGTAACTGTAGAAGATTTTTTAGAGAAAAATAATCAAGAATTAGATAATATTGTAAGTGCTAAATTACAATTAACATCTACTGCAGAATCAACTGATACGACTCAATTAAAATATTTATTACAAGAACTTATTGTTAATGGTGGAGAAGTAATTTCTGAAAGCTATAAAACAGTTGATCTTGGTAATGGAAATTATCGTGTAGAATTTATTTTAACTTATAAAGATTCTAAAGGACAAATTAAAACTTATAACATTAATACTTATCCAAATTTATTTAATGAATACCAATTAAGTAATGGTGCTTGAAGAATAACTTTAGTATTTGTTGTTAATGAAAAAGATATTAATAATACTGAAAATCAATTTATTTCTAATATTGAGTTACCCAACTATGGATTTAAATACTATTCTCATCAAGTAAAAGACATGTTTAATAATTATGAACCATTTAATACTTTAGCTATCAAATTAATAGAATCACAAAAGAAAGTTAAATTAAGTGATTTAGAGGCGGTAAGTATTAGCAAAGCCATAATTAAAGACAATGAATTCACAATGGGTGAAAAATATTTAGATAATGAAGTTATCGAAGATGAATACTTCTATGTTTCATTTAACTCAAGCAAAATCAGTGGAACATATAATATGTTAATAAAAAATATCTATTTAAAATAGTTTGCTAAATGAACAATATTATTAATTTTATTAAAACCTAAGCTTTTTGGCTTGGGTTTTAATTATTTTATGTATAAAGTGTATATCTTTTAAAAATATTTAAAAAAAATATTGACTTTATCTTATCTTTTTTTGTATAATTGAAAAGGTTCTTACTTTTGAAAAAAAGGATAATTGCTGACTTAGCTCAGTTGGTAGAGCAATTGACTAGTAATCAATAGGTCGAAGGTTCGAGTCCTTTAGTCAGCACCACAATTTTATTAAAGGGGAGTTAGCGAAGTGGCTAAACGCGGGTGGCTGTAAACCATCTCCTAACGGTTCGGCGGTTCGAATCCGTCACTCCCCACCAGTTATTGGGCTATAGCCAAGCGGTAAGGCAAGGGACTTTGACTCCCTCATGCGCCGGTTCGAATCCTGCTAGCCCAGCCATTTATTTTCGTCTCGTTAGCTCAGTCGGTAGAGCAACTGGCTTTTAACCAGTGGGTCATAAGTTCAAGTCTTATACGGGACACCATTTTTTTTATTAACCCCCAGGTGGCGGAATAGGTAGACGCACTGGACTTAAAATCCAGCGACTTTTATCGGTCGTGCCGGTTCAATTCCGGCCCTGGGGACCATTATTAAGAATTTATTGAAAAAGCGCTTAAAAGTGTTTTTTTTTTTTTTTTAATTATTTGCAGAAAAAAAACTAGCTGTAAGCTAGTTTTTTATTTATTCATTAAATAATCAATTAGTAAAGAATTTTTATTCATAACATAACTGAATGTTTCTCCAGATTCAGGATTAGATCCTTCTTCACCACCAGATTGACCACCTGTACCAGATCCTTCTCCGCTTCCAGATTCTCCACCAGTTGATTGACCATTATTTACTAAATTAACCATTTCTGTTTCTTGATCATGATTAGTTATTATTGAATTAAGTTGTTTAAATAATTCATCGATTACAAGCTCATTTCACCCAGCTTCAGGTTCTTTTGAGAAACCAGAATATCAACCAGCAACTTTACCATTTCTTATTACTAAAAAGAAAGGAATACCTAAGTTATCTTTCTTTAAATAAGTTTCAACTTTAGCTTTTGCTAATTTTGTAACTAATTTATCACTAAGTTGTGAATTATTGTATTCTCTATATTTATAAACTTCAGTTACTTCATCAACAAGTCAAGAAAGAATATTTTTACTTCATTTTTCATCAAATTTGTTTGCTTTTTCTTCTGTTTTCATTGTTCTGAATTCTAAATCATTATTTAGTTTTTCACCAAATGCAGTCATAGAATCTGAATAATTTCCATTCAAACCTTTGATTTCTTGATTGTAATTTGTATTTAATTCTTTAGTTTTTGTTTTAAAATATGAGCTTTCTTTTTCTTGTAAATATTCAAAGCCTTGACAATATTCACAATCATCTGCTCCCATATATAAAATAAATGATTCTTTATTATCTATTCATCCTTTAAATTCTTTAAAGTATTTGTTTGAACTACAAGATACAACTGATAAACTTGATGTTCCAACTAATGCTGTGACTGAAATTACACTAAGTAATTTTCTCACTCTAATCACTCCTAATTTACTATTATTATTTTACACATTTTTACAAGTATTTTTTGTATTTTAAGTAAAAAGTTCAAATACAAAATAATTTATTTAAAATTGTTATAATTTAAAAGAACTACTAAAAGTGGTTCTAAAAGGGGTTACTTATGACAGAAAACTATAATAAATTTGCAGAAATATTTAAAGTACTTGGTGATCCTACAAGATTACAAATACTTAATATGATTTGTGATTGTGGATGTAATAAATGTGCACAAAATATTTTAGACAATTTAAGCATAACTCAACCAACACTTAGTTATCACATGAAAATGTTAGAAAAAGTAGGGCTTGTAAATTCTATAAAAGATAAGAACTCAAAGATCTACAAACTTAATAATGAAACAATAGATGAGTTAAAGGGTTTTGTATCAGAATTAACTGTTCAAAAAAAATTAATGAATTGTTCAAATTGTAATAAATAAAAATAGAGCCTAATACAAGCTCTATTTTTTAATTGCTAGCAACTTTCACAAGTACATACTTCGCATGTACAGTTCTCACAAGTACAAGATTTGTTTTCACAAACTGATGAAATATTTAACATGATTGTCCTCCTTAAGACAATTATCTATATAGATAACTATCTATATAGATAATACTATAAAATTAACTTTCTGAATAAGAAAATGAAAATATTTATTATTTATCTTAAAAAAATAGACAATTCTTTATATTTTTTTGGTATTATTAATTTGCTTAATATCTTAAATGAATTATCAAGGAGGCTTAAGAGTATGCGTGAAGGAGTTATCTTACGTTGCACAACTTGTAAAGAAGAAAATTACATAGCAAAAAATGACAAAAGAAAAGACAAAATCGAAGTTAAAAAACATTGCTTTAAATGTAATTCTCACCAAGTTCACAAACAAAAAAAATAAGGGAAATAAAACACTTTTATAAGGTTTTTTATTCCCTTTTTTTGTATAGTAATAATATAAGGAGTTATTAATTATGAAAAAAGAATTATTAAATAAAATTTTAGAAGAAACAAAAGCAGATGCAATTCTATTACATTCGCCACAAAATAGATATTGATTCTCAAGATTTCACTCTTCACTAGGATATATCTTATATACAAATAAAAAATCATATTTATTTGTAGATGGAAGATATATAACAGCTGCAAGAAATTCAAAACTATTAACAAATATTGATGAAATAGTAGAATTTGGAAAATTATATGAATTAATAAATAATGAAATAGCAAATAATAATATTAAAAAAGTAGTTTTTGAAAGTGATTGAGTATTTGTTAAAGACTCACAAATATTTGAAAAAAACTTAAACGCTGAAATAATAGCTTATAACTTTGATTCAATTAGAATGGTCAAAGATCAATGAGAAGTTGAACAAATTAGAAAAGCTTGTGATATTACTCACAAAGTATTCTTAGAAGTTCTTGATTTTGTTAAACCAGGAATGAGTGAAAAAGAATTAGCTAGATTTGTAAGTGATTCATTCTTAAAAAATGGAGCTGAAAAATTAAGTTTTGACACAATTGTTGCTAGTGGAGAAAATGGAAGTATGCCTCACGCTGTTCCAACAGATAAAAAAATTGAAACTGGAGACTTTGTTACTTTAGATATGGGATGTTATTACAATGGATATTGTTCAGATCAAACAAGAACATTTGCTGTTGGAAATGATGATAACCAAAAGTTAAAAGAAATATATGAAGTTGTATACCAATCACAGCAATTAGGTATCGAAAGTGTTAAACCTGGAATAAAAGGAAATGAAGTACATAAAATTTGCTTTGATTACATTGAGAGCAAAGGATATGGTAAATACTTTACACATGGTACAGGTCATGGATTAGGAATTGAAATCCACGAAGAACCATATAACTCAGCTGCAGGAAACAAAACTCTTGAAGAGGGTATGTGTGTAACTGTAGAACCTGGAATTTATATACCAGGAGTTGGTGGAGTTAGAATTGAAGATGATATTCTAGTTACAAAAACTGGATATGATTATTTAACAACTCCTTTAAGAGAGTTACAAATAGTTAAATAAAAGGGGAAATCATTATCAAAAAGATAGAACATATAGCTTTCATTCTTGATGGTAATGGAAGATGAGCTAAAGAAAGAAATAAACCAAGAACTTATGGTCATAAAATTGGTATGGAAAATATATTTCCTACAATAATTTCATCAAAAGAAAATGGTATTAATTATGTAACTATGTTTTGTTTTTCAACAGAAAACTGAAATAGACCAAAAGATGAAGTTAATTATTTAATGGATTTTCCTGGTGAAGTTTTTTCTAAAAAACAACAAGAAAAATATATAAAAGAAGGAATTAAAGTTGTTTGAATCGGAAGAAGATCAAAAGTTCCTGAAAAAACAAGAAAAGCTCTTGAAGATATAGAAAATAACACAAAAGAATGTAATCGAATAACTGTTCATATCGCTTTAGATTATGGTTCATTTGAAGAGGTGGAAAATTCTTTTAAAATAGTGTTTAATGATATTAATAGTAAAAATTTATCAATTGAAGATTTTTCTATTCAACAAGTTTTAGATAACTTATATACAAAAAAAACTCCTCCTGTTGATTTACTTGTAAGAACTGGTGGAGAAAAAAGGCTAAGCAACTTTATGTTATTACAGTTAGCTTATGCAGAACTTTATTTTGTAAATACTTATTGACCAGACTTTAAAGAAAAAGATTTAAAGTTAGCAATTGACGATTATAATAATAGAGATAGAAGATTTGGAGGTATAAAAGATGAAAATCAACGATAAAGACTTTGAAATTACTGATACTATTGAAGTTACTCCAGAAGATAGAGAAGATATCGGTAATAACAGATTCAAATTAGAATCAGCAAAAAGAAATCTTAAAACAAGACTTCTTTCTACAATAGTTCTTTTGGTTTTACTTTTAGGATTCGTTGGATCTGGAGCTATTTATACTTCTTTAATTAAATATGATATAAAGAATGCTGCAATAGCATCATACTTTTCAATCATATTAACAGTAGGTTTAACAATTCTTTGTTTATATGAAATGAACAAAACATTAGGTTTTAAAATATGATATTACCAAGTGGTTATAATAGTATTTTCACTAATTATATTGTTATTCCCTATGAATAATGCTTTATATAATTTCTCATTTTATCAAGAACTAAATTTAACAACTTGATTAAGTGCATGACAATTGCCAACAATTATTTCAATTTACTTAATAACTATAATGGTTATTGGTTTTGCTGATAAAAGAATTGATAGCAAAAATGCATTAATAAACTTTGTTATGACTATAATAATAACTTTAGCTTTAAAAGCTTTCTCAATAGCATCATTGTCATTAGATGGTACAGAAGCAAGATTCTCATTTAATACAATTGTATGAATTTGATTAATGATCATATTAAGTGACTCATTCCAATATCTTGGAGGAATGAGATTTGGTAAAACTAAATTAAGCCCTAACATAAGTCCTAAAAAGACTTGAGAAGGTGCTTTAATTGGTTTAGGAAGTGCAACTGGTGTTGGTATATTATTTGCAATGTTATTTGAATTTGTACCTGTCTTTGCTGGTTTCCAACCATTTAGACAACCAATGCAAGAACTTTATGCTAAATCAGTTTCTTTAGAAGTTATTGTGTATATATTATTAGCATTAGTTTTCCCAATAATTGGATTATTTGGAGACTTACTATTCTCTTGAGTAAAAAGAAAAGTAAATATTAAAGATTATTCAAACCTAATTCCAGGTCACGGTGGAGCTTTAGATAGACTAGATTCGATTCTATTCTCATTGTTCATCTTATTTATCTTTATATCTTGTTATTCACTAACTTTATAATATGAAAAATATAATATTATTTGGTGCTTCAGGAAATATTGGTCAACAATGTATTGAATTGTTGAAAGAAAATAAAGATAAGTACAATTTAATAGCGCTTAGCGTAGGAGAAAATGATTCACAAGTTGAATCTTTTTTGCTTTGATTTCCAACTATTAAAAAAGTATATTCAAATAAAGAATTAAGTGAATTAAAAATCAAATTCCCTGAAGTTGAATTTATAAATGAAGATATTTTAAATCTATTTGGACAAAATGAAGACGTAATTATTAATGCTTTAAGTGGTTTTTATGGTTTACAAGTTACTTTAAAAACTATTGAAAAAGAATTAATACTATTAAATGCAAACAAAGAATCTTTTGTAACTGCTGGAAATCTAATTAATAAAATGCTTGAAACAAGCAAAACCAAAATATATCCAATTGATTCAGAACACTGTGCTATTTTTCAATGTTTAGAAGAGCAAAATAAACCTAATGTTATTTATATAACTGCATCTGGGGGAAGTTTTAGAAATCTTACTTTAGAAGAAACAAAAAATGTTACTTTACAACAAGCTTTGGATCATCCAAATTGAAATATGGGTAAAAAAATAACTATTGATAGCTCTACAATGTTTAATAAGGCATTTGAAATACTTGAAGCATATCATTTATTTGGTGTTAAAAACATTAAAACATTATTACATCCTCAATCAATAATTCACTCAATGATTGGATTTGAAGATGGATCTATAAAAGCACAATTATCTGTTCCAGATATGAAACAAGTAATTAATTACTTCTTGCATTTTCCAAAAAGATTTTCATATTTAAAACAAAATGATATGAAATTTAATGATTTAATTAATCTAGAATTAAAAGAAATCGATGAAGTTAGATTCAAACCAATAAAATTTGCTATGCAGTGTATTGATTCTAATAACTCAAAATCAATTGCTTTAAATGCTTCAAATGAAGTGTGTGTTGATTATTTCTTGAAGGGTAAAATAAGTTTCTATCAAATAACTGAAATTGTTGAAGTTATTTTCAATGAATGTGAAGACATTGAACTTACAACTTATGAACAAATACTAAAATATGATAATGCTATAAGAAAAATGACTTTATCAAGAATCGGAGAATAAAAAATGACTGAAGCAAGTAGTGGAATGATTGTATTAGCTTTCTTTATTGGGATAATAGTAATATTATTGCTAATAACAATTCATGAAGTAGGACACTTAGTTGTTGCTAAAATTGCAAAAGCTTATGTATATGAATTTTCAATTGGATTTGGACCAAGGCTTTTTGTGTTTAAAGGAAAAGAAACTTGAGTTTCAATAAGAGCTTTTCCTTTAGGTGGATATTGTTCTATTGCATCAGATAAATCCGATCCACCAAGTGATAGAGAAGATGTTGAAGTTCCAGATGAAAGAAAATTAGACTATATTGCTAGATGAAAGAAAATGTTCTTTATTTTGGCAGGTCCCTTAATGAACTTGTTTGTGGCTTTAATGTTATTTACAACTATTTTTGCCGCTATGGGTGTTAAAAAAAGTGATATGACATATTTTGGTGCAAATTATGATCAAAACGCAATTGCAGCAAAAGCTATATTGGCAAAAGAAAATAAAAATGAGCCAAAAATAAATTATGTTGGTCAAGATTATGTTATTTGAGGATGAAATATGACTTCAAATGGAAAATCTATATTCGATAGTTTCTGTGAAAAACAATTACAAGATAATGAATGTAAAGGACATATAAATGATTTAGAAAATAACAAGGCAGTTGATTACAAAAAAACTGTTTATAGTTTTATTGATAATCTACCTTTAGCAAATGAAAAAGAAAATGTAAAAATACAATTTACCTATAAACAAGTCGATGTTTATAGTGGTATAGCTCTTGGTAAAGCAAAGGAAACTGATTACTTTGAATTACAACCAAATGAAAAAGTTGGTATTGCAGCTCCTGACAGAATATATAAAACAACAGCACAAGCATATGGCGCTGGTTGAAAAGAAACTTTCAAAGCTTCAATATCTATTTTAGAAGCTTTAGGAAATGTATTTACAGGTAAGTTTGCTAATCTAGTTGGTCCAGTTGGAGTGGCTAAACAAACTGCTGGACTTTTACAAAGTGCAGATCAATTCTTTATATATGTAGCTACAATAAGTGCTAACTTATTTATATTAAATCTAATATTCATACCACCATTAGATGGTTATAGATTATTAGAAAACTTTATTGAAATGATATTAAGAAAAGAGTTACCAACAAAATACAAGGTTATAGTAAATACTGCTGGGGCTGTTTTATTTTTATTATTATTTGTAATAATTACTGTAAAAGATTTTATAATCTAATAGGACATAAAAAAAGGGGGTAGGAAAAATGAACAGAGAAGTTAGAGAGTTATTTGAAAAACTTAATGTATTTTTAGATGAATCAGAAGAAGTTTGTTTTGACCAAGCCCATTTTTATAAAGAAGCTGAATTTAGTGGTAGTACAAATAAACTAAGAGTCTTTATAAAAATTAAAGACTTTTTACCTATTCACTTACTTCATAAAGTTGAATCAATTTTAACTACAAATACACATGTTCCTACAAAACTAAATTTATTAGTAGAAAATAATAATTACACAAAAGAATTAATTTGAAACCATATTGAATATGTTAAAGAACAAAAAGCTGAAGTTAAAACAGGAACTATTAAAATACTTTCTCCTTCAACTGTTGATTACTTTAATGATCACAGAATGGTTTTCTTTAACGTTTCAAATGAAACTGAAAAAATTCTTTTAGAAGAACACAAAGAATATTACAAAAACAAACTTTTAAAATATGGATTTAGAGATGTTGATTTAGAAATTAGAGTAAAAGAAAATCTTGATACAGATGTTCTTGAAGTTATTAGAGAAAAATATGAAAAAGCTTCTCAAGTTGTTAATACAATTCAAAAAGAAACTTATGAAGCTAAGTCAAACTTAACTTCACCAAAACCAAAATATAGATCTAATGATGATATTTTAAATAATGCAACTTATGACAAAATTGTTGATTTAGAAGAAGATGCACAAAACGTTACAATACAAGGTGAAGTTATTTCAAAACAAATTCGTCAATCAAAAGCTGGAAGAAATATTTACAACATAGCAATTACAGATGGTACATCTTCTGTAATGTGTATTTTCTTTCAAAGAAATAATGATCCAACTTTCTTTGATGAAATCACTGAAGAGACCAAAGAAAGTTTTGTAGGTTTTGAAAATCAAATAATAAGAAAAGGTGATTGAGTTTCATTTAATGGTAACTTTAACTTTTCAAGTTTTGATAAGAGTTATATTTTTTATATTAATAAATATAAAAAAATTGAATCTAAAAAAGTTTTCAGAAAAGATGAAGCTAAAAACAAAAGAGTTGAATTACATACACATACAAAAATGTCTGTAATGGATGGTGTAAGTAGTGCAAAAGATTATATCGAAGCTGCAAAAAGATTTGGATGAAATTCAATTGCAATTACAGATCACTTAAATGTTCAAGCTTTCCCTGAAGCTTACTATGCAATATCAAGTATCAACAAAGGTGTTGAAGAAGAAAATAAATTAAAATTAATTTATGGAAGTGAACTTGTAATGTTACAAGATGAAGCTTGATTAATTAAAAATCCAAAAGAACAAAAACTGAGAGAAGCTAAGTTTGTTGTTTTCGACTTAGAGACAACTGGATTATCACCAGAGTATGATGAAATAATTGAGTTTGGTGCAAACGTTTATGATTATGCAAAAGGTACTTCAAAAAAATATGACATACTTATTAAACCAACTAAGCCTTTGAAAAAATTTACAACTGAATTAACCCACATTACAAATGAAATGTTAGAAGATAAAAATTCAATTGAAATTGAATTTAAAAACATTATGGAAATAATTCAAGATGGAATTTTAATTGCTCACAACGCCAACTTCGACTTTAACTTTTTACAAGCTTATGCACATAAACTTGGTTATGGTGAATTAACAAATACAGTTATAGATACTTTATCACTTGCAAGAGTTCTACAACCTAGATTAAAAAATCACAGATTAGGAACTGTTGCTAAAGCATATCAAATTCTTCATGATGAAAAAATTGCTCACCGTGCTGATTACGATGCCGAGGTTTTAACAAACATGTATGAACATATGTGAAGTGAAGCAAAAAAAATAATTCCAATTGATGTTGATTCTGATTGAAATAAATTTAATAAAGATAAATTTGAAAATGAAAATTTCAGAAGATCTAGAGGTTTCCATGTAAACGTGTTAGCAAAAAACCAAGAAGGTTTAAAAGATTTATATAAATTAATTTCTTATTCACATACAGAAAACTTTTTAGGTTCACCAAAAATATTTCAATCAAAACTTTTAGAAATAAAAGAAAAAGGAAATATTTTAATTGGTAGTGGATGTGTTAATGGTATGGTTTTTGAATATGCAAGAACTGGAACATTTGAAATGCTAGAAGATGCAATTAAACTTTTTGATTACATTGAACTACAACCACTAAGTGTTTATAAAAAATTAATTCAAACAGAAGATTTAACAATGGAAGAATTAAAAACTTTAATTCTAAAAATAATTGAAATAGCTAAAAAATTAGATAAAACAATTATTGCAACAAGTGATGCTCACTATGTTGAACCTGAATTGAAAAAAATAAGAGACATTTATATTAATACAAAAGGATTAGGTGGATCATATCACCCGCTTTACGACTTTAAGCAAAGAGTTAAAGATAATCCTGATCAACATTTAAGAACAACAAATGAAATGTTAGAAGAATTTAAATGACTTGAAAATAGTGAATTAATAAATGAAATTGTTATTGAAAATCCAAATAAGATTTCAGACTTGATTGATATGAATATCACTCCAATTAGATCTGGTTCTTATCCACCAAACATTGAAAACGTTGATAAACTTTTAACAGATGAATGTTATAAAAATGCAAAACTTCTTTATGGAGATAACTTACCAGAAATAGTTGAAGCTCGTTTAGAAAAAGAACTTGCATCAATTATCAAACATGGTTTTGCTGTTGTTTATTGAATTAGTCACTTGTTGGTTAAAAAATCAAATGATGATGGATATCTTGTAGGTAGTCGTGGATCTGTTGGTAGTTCTTTTGTGGCAACAACTTCTATAATTACAGAGGTAAATCCACTAAAAGCACATTACAGATGTAATGAATGTAAATATTCAGACTTTGAAACTCCAGAAGAATATAAATGTGGATATGATTTACCAGAAAAAGATTGTCCAAACTGTGGAGTTAAATTAATAGGTGATGGACATGATATTCCTTTTGAAACTTTCTTAGGTTTTGATGGAGATAAAGTTCCTGATATAGATTTAAACTTCTCTGGAGAATACCAACCAGTTGCTCACAACTTTACAAAAGAAATTTTTGGAGAGAATAACGTATTTAGAGCCGGAACAATATCAACTGTTGCTGAAAAAACTGCTTATGGATTTACAATGGGATATTTTGAAAAGCAAAATATGAATTTAGATTTAATAAGAAAAGCAGAAGTTGAGAGACTAGCTGGACTTTCAACTGGAGTTAAAAGAACAACAGGGCAACACCCTGGTGGAATTATTATTCTTCCAAAAGAATATGAAATAGAAGACTTTACTCCGGTTAACTATCCTGCAGATGATGATGCAAGTGATTGAAAAACAACTCACTTTGATTTCCACTCAATTCATGATAACTTATTGAAAATGGATATCTTGGGTCACGTTGATCCAACTGCTTTAAGAATGTTATATGACTTAACTGGTTTTGATCCAATTAAAGTACCAACAGATGACAAAGCAGTTTACTCATTGTTCTCTGAACTTTCTGCTTTAAATATTTCTTCAGAAGAAATATTGGGAGAGTCAACTGGAGCTATTGGTTTACCTGAGTTTGGAACTCAGTTTGTTAGAAACATGTTAAAAGAAACACAACCAAAAACTTTTGCTGACCTTGTTCAAATTTCAGGGTTAAGTCATGGTACTGATGTTTATGTTGGTAATGCTCAATCACTTATCAAAGATGGTATTGCAAACATTTCTTCTGTTATTGGTTGTCGTGATGATATTATGGTTTACTTAATGTCTATGGGATTAGATCCTTCAAGTGCTTTCAACATTATGGAAAGTGTTAGAAAAGGAAAAGGTCTTTCAAAAGAATGAATAGCTCTTATGAAAGAACACAATGTTCCTGAATGATATATAAACAGTTGTTTAAAAATTAAATACATGTTCCCTAAAGCTCACGCCACTGCTTATGTGTTAATGGCCTATAGGGTAGCTTGATATAAAATTTATTATCCTGAAGAATATTATGCAACATGATTTTCAACAAGAGCAGACTTCTTTGATTTAGAAACTGCTTTAAAAGGTAAAGAAGCTGTTAAAGCTGCAATTGATGATATTAAACATAGACAAAATAATAAATTACCTGTAACTGCAAAAGAAAATGCACTAATAACAGTGTATGAAGTTTTATTAGAAATGTATGCAAGAGGAGTTGAAATCAGAAACATCGATTTCAATATTTCTGAAGGAAGTAGATTTGTGATTTTAAATGAAGATGGTAAAAAAATATTAATACCTCCATTTAATGTTATTGATTCGCTTGGAGAATCTGTGGCTAAATCTATAGTTAATGCTCGTCAAGAAAGACAAATAACTAGTGTAAGTGACTTAAAACAAAGAACACAAGTTACACAAACACAAATCGAGATCTTTGCAAAACTAAAAATTACAGATAACTTAAAAGATGATGAACAACTTTCATTTAATTTCTAAATGAAAATCATTATCTTTTTTTATTTATCTAGTTAAAATGATATAAAATTATTCTATAAAAGAGGTAGCTATGTCATTAGAAATTGTTAAAAGCAAGTATTCAGATAATATAAAAGATATTCTTATTGGGTGTGATTTTTTACTATATGAATTAAATATAGTAAATGATTTTGAATCAACTGTACTACAAGTGCTGGTTGAAAACAAAGATGTAACTAAAAAGAATATGGACTTTGATTTGCTTATAAGGGCAAATGAAGAAGTATCGGCTTTTCTAGATGGAATAGAAGAACTTAAAGAACCTTATATTCTTGAAGTTGCAAGTGCAGGAGCTGAAAGAGTTGTAAAGACTCAAGAAGTTTTAAAAAATAATAAAGGTAGTTACTTCTTCTTGAAAGTAAAACAACCAATTGAAACATTTAATGAATTTTCAGGAAACTTAACTGAAATAAGTGGAGAAGAATTTATATTCAACTTCTTTATTAAAGGAAGACCTAAAAAAGTTAAATTGAAATGAGACGATATCGAATTTATTAGATTCGCAGTTAAATTTTAATTTAACTTTTTTTTGTGGCGATTATTATTTTGGGTGACAATAATGACTTATAAGTTTGTGAAACAAAAAGGTGAAAATGATTGTGGTATTGCTGTTTCAACAATGTTAATAAATTATTATCATAATAAAAATTTTGGTATTGAAGAAATAAAGTTTGAAAACTCTTTAAATGATGATATGTTGAATTTTTATGAAATAGAAAATTTATTAAATAACTATAAAGTTGAATTTATTTCTTATGCTTGCAGCTTTCAAGAATTAACTGATTTAGAAATAACAAATCCAATAGTTTTAAGTGCTGTTAATGAAAATAATCTAGAACATTTTATAATCGCTTATAAAAGAAAAAAAGATATGTTATTGATAGCAGATCCTAATAAAAATGATTTGCACTGAGTTGATTTAAAAGATATTGAAAAAATATATCAGGGTTATCTTTCTATAACTAGATCTTTTGAAAAAATAAAGTTCAAGAATAAAAATATTTTGAATTGATTTAACTTTATCAAAGTTTTCAAAAAAGAAGTTACTTTAATTTTTTGTGTTTCTTTTTTAATTAATATTTTAATTTTGATTAGCAATAACTTTATAAAAATTTATATGAAAAATATAAACATAAATGATTCAAAAACTATGCGAACTATATTTTTAGTTTTTATTTTTTTATTCTTTGTTCAAATAACGGTATCGTATTTTATTAATAAAATAATATATAGAATAAAAAATAAAATAAGTAAAAATATTTATATGTTTTATAAAAATAAATTATTAAATTTAGATATAGAAAAATTTAACTCTTCTTCTAAAGAGGAGTGAGTCAAAAAACTAACATATATAAATATTTTATCTGAGTTTATAACTCAAACATTTATTAGCTTACCTTTGGGTTTCATTTTATTTTTAATGTCTTCATTGTTTTTAATAATAATATCTCCATTTATATTAACTTTGGTTCTGATACAAAATTTAATTTGTATAACATTATCTATTGGATTATTTTATTTAATGAAAGAGTTTAAATTAAAAAGAGAAAGAAAAATAATAGAGTTTTCCTTAAGTTATAGAGAAATGATTGATGGTTTTGAAGAAATTAAATTTAAAAATATTGAAAATGAAATAAAGTCTGGTAGTTATAAAAACTTTGAATCTACAATCAAAGAAAGTAAAAATATATTTGATTTAGATAATAAATCTAACTTTGTATTTTCAACATTAAACAAAATGTTTTTCTATTTAATATTTTACATATCTGTAATATATATAAATAAAAACAAATTTACTATGCCTGACTTATTGTTTTATACATCAGTAAGTAGTTATATAAATATTTTCTTTTCTAATGTAACGAATTTCATTTTAGATTTACAAGAAATATTTATAGCTGATAAATCATTAAATTTTATTTTTATACAAGACAAAGAAACTGATGTAGAGCAAATTAAAATAGACTCAATTAAAAAAATTGAGATAAAAAGTTTATATAAATATAAAAGTGATAATTGTCTTTTAAAAGATTTTAATTTCATGGTGGACAAAAATACTTTTATCCATGGTAAGAGTGGAAGTGGTAAAACAACATTGTTAAAAATACTTTCTGGTCACTTTAAAAGTTATGAAGGTCAAATATTAATAAACGATAAATCTGAATTAAAAGAAATAGAAGAAAATACATTTAAAAACAAAATCATATATTTAGGTCAATATGATTATTTATTTAATGGAACAGTATGACAAAATATTCAACAATTTAAAAATAAAGTTGATTTTAAATTGTTAGAAGATTTACATTTACTAGAAATTTTAGAAAGAAATAATATTGCTTTAGAAAAAAACTTAATTGATAATGGTTCTAACTTAAGTAAGGGTCAAAGACAAATAATAAATTTTATAAGTCTATTTTTTACAGAAAAAGACCTATATCTAATTGATGAACCGCTAAGTAATGTTGATAAACATACTGCCTATTATTTATTTAAAGCTTTTATGAATTATAAACGAAATAGTTTAATTGTAATGTGTGATCATGATATTGCATACTCTAATTTCTTTGAAAAGAAAGTTGAGGTAATTTAATGAAAAAAGATATAAAAACTTTATATATACTTTTAATATCTCTTATTTTTGTAATTATTATTTTATGTGTAATAAAAAAACAGCAAGTATTTTTAGGTTCATTATATTTACAAGAATATATTGATGATAATGGAATAGTTAATACAGATCTTTATTTGTTAAGTGATAAAAATTTGAATATCAGTTTAATTGATTATATAATTTTAGAAACTAATCAAGGAAACATGTTTGTGGACTCTTCTAAACTTGAGTATTCTAATTCATTAATAAAAATTGGAATAAACAATATTGGAAGCATTAAATATCCAGTAAACCATGTATTGATATATGGAGAAAAGATATCTCTTTTATCTTATCTTTTATCAAATATTTTCTAGATTAAATAGGAGATAACTATGAATGATTCACTAGACTTTGTTTATGAAACCCAAGAACAATTAAAAGAATATGAAGAACTTTACTATAATTTATTAACTTCAACAAAAGAAGTTCTTAAAATAGATCAAAGTCTTAGTTTATCTGTTAATTTTATAGATGAAGCTAAATCAAGAGCTATTAATAATGAATATAGACAAAAAGATTATGTTGGAGATGTTATTTCTTTTCCAATAGACGATGATTTTGGTATTTATGAACAATTAGATTTTAGAGAAATTGGAGATATTTTCATAACATTTAGTGAAGCAAACAATAAGGCTCAAAAATATAATCATACAATCAAAGAAGAAATGGCTTGATTATTTGTTCACGGATTATTGCATATTCTTGGATATGACCATGAAACAAATGAAAAAGAAGCTGATGAAATGTTTTCTTTAACAGATTCTATTTTAGAAAAGCAAAATATAGTATATAAAATGCCTTATTAGGCATTTTTTTATAACTTGCAAATTAAAAGTTAATTAAAGTATAATAATAGAGCAGAAAAAAAGGTGTAACTATATGGCAAAGAAAAACGACATTAAGAAAAAGACTAAAGTTGGTACGAGAGTAAAGAACAAATTTGCTAATGCAGCAAGAGGTATATTTACTGCTTTTAAAGAAGAATCTACTTTAATTGTTTATTTAATAATAGTTATCTTTGCAATTGGTTTAGGTATTTGAATAGGTTTAAGCACTATTGAGTGATCAATAGTGATACTTACAATTGGTGTTTTAACTGGTTTTGAATTTGTTAATACTTCAATTGAAAACTTCGTTGATTTATTAAGTTTTGAATATAATATCCAAGCCAAGAAAATAAAAGATATCTGTGCAGCAGCAAGTATTATTAATGCATTGTTATCAGTTGTTATCGGATTTCTTATATATTTACCCAAACTAATAGAGACTATAGGTCAACTATTTAGTTAGTGAGGATATTAAAAATGAATTTAGATAAAAACAAAGTATTTGAAGACTTAAAAGAACTTAGAGAAAGAGCCTATGCTCCTTACTCAAACTTTAGAGTTTCTTGTATAGTTTACTTAAAAGATGGACACACAATAAAAGGGGTTAATGTTGAAAATGCAGCATATAATCCAACAATATGTGCTGAAAGATCAGCACTTCCACAAATGATAGCTCAAGGTTACAACAAAAATGATGTTGAACTTGTTGCTTTATATACTGATTCAGAAGGATTTGGATCACCTTGTGGTACTTGTAGACAAACACTTTTTGAATTACTTTTAGAAAATCAAGAAGTTTGGGTTTATAATAAAAATGAATTTATTGATTCATTTGAGGTAAAAGACTTTTTACCATATGCATTTACAAGTAAAAACATAAACGATTAAGGGGTGTCAAAGTGTTTTATAGAAATGATGATTTTTGAAATGAAAAGGGTGCCGATTATTTAACTTCGTTTCTTAATTGGATTAATGTCAAAACATCTAAAGACGAGATATTTGAGCTTATGGCCGAAAAAGAATATTTGGATCCAGAAGCTGTTGATGATTTCGGACAAGAAGTTATAAATTATATTAAAGCTTGAAACATAGTTAGAGATATGGTCTTAAAAATAAAAGAATTTGAAAAGAAATTTTCAAGAAGAGTTGATGTTCTTCTGTTAGATGAATTTGTAGCTCTTTACAAATTAATTGATCCTGAAGCTAAATATGTTGAAATGTTTAAAGGTTATAGTGAAAATAGTAGAGAATTTTTAACAAAATTGGAACGAATAATTTCTAAATTGACCATTGTGGAAACTTTCGATTCGCTTATTGAATATTTACTAGCAGCAGCATATGATTTAACTGCTCATGATTACTTAGGGGATATGACTTTTAAATATTTATTTTGATTGGTCGAAACAGCTATGATATCAAGGGGACACGGTATTGTTGTGTTTGAAGATAGATTAGAACTTGAAGCTGTTATTGAATTACATCAAAAAGTAATTGTATATGCAAAAACTAATAACTCAAAAAATTTTGCGTTGTGTAAAGAATTTAGACAACTTGTATCAATGTTTAAAGATAAAATAGAACAATTTTCTCATTATGATAAAGAAAGATATTCTGTTTAAAAGGAAGTGTGCTTATTATGAAAAAATTTTATGAAAACGATAATTTTTGAATCGGAGTAGGGGCCGATCATACATTTAACTGTTTAAAACTTATGGGTGGGGATTGTTCTCTAGCTGAAGTTTATACTTATATTGAATCAAAAGTTTTAGGCTTTGATGAAGAAGAAATAGTTAAAATCAAGAATCAAAATACAATAATGTTAGTTGATGCTTGAATTGAAGTGAGAAGAATAATTTTAGCAAAAGTTAAAGAAATGGAAGAAAATGGATGAGATTACCCTCATTGTCATGTTTCTGACTATAAAGATCTTTATTTAATTTTAAATAAAGACGCCAGTGTCTATGATTTATTTTCAGATAAAAGTGAAGATAATGATGTATATAAAGCAATGCGTGAAATGTTAATGAAGTTAGAAGGTTTAAAAACACCTGATGAAATCATTACTGAAATTTCAGCTTTTATACATGAAAATTATGTAAAAGGTACTTTTGGTTCTAATACACAATTATTCTGTTGATTCTTTATGCAAATGGTTTTAATATTCAATAATTTTGGACCTGCAGTTTCATTCCCAAATAGATATTTTGAAATGCTTGAAATGTTTCCTATATCAAACTTGTTATATGGTGAAATTATGAGAACAAAAAAATCTGAATGAATGGAATGTGAATACTTCAAAACACTTACAAACTTTTGAATTGTTAAATCAAAAGAATACCACAAGTTTATTGAAGAAAATTATATGTAACAAAACTAGGTTTTTACCTAGTTTTTTTATATAATTTTAGAGATTAAAAGGAGAAAAGAATATGATAACACTTCAAACTATAGTAACTGATGTGCTAGCAGCAATTGGTTTAGTAATAATAGTAATTTCTCCTCTAATTTTTTCTGGAATACAGAGAAAAATATTAAATCAAAGACTCCACACTAGAGTTGATGGAGAAAAGTTATTTGAAAAAATGAAATATGACTTAAAAATATCTAAATTAACTGGTGTTAATAAAAGAAAACTTTATACAGATATAGATTATGCAAAAACAATCTTTAGAGGAGCTATGGAATATAACTCTAGAGAAGTAGTTTGATACTTTAATGAATTATTTGCAAAAAGACATATCCATAACTCTATTAGAAAAAAAGCTTGATTACACACTTGAGTTTGAATAATAACTTTATTAGTTATTGTTGGTGGTTCTTATGCAGATTTATTTGAATGATTATTTGATATGACAAAAATGAAACCTGAATCTGGAATAGTTTCAATTTGAGTTTTATTTGTATGTTCTGCAGGTATTTCTGTACTTACAAAATACAGTGAATTTACAAAAGTAAAAACAGTAATTAATGATGAAGTTAGGCAAATAAATTTAACCAAGAAAGAAAAGGTTTGAAAAGACTATAAACTTGTTTATTGAATATCTTGTGGAGCTCCTTTTGTAGGATTCTTCTTAATAGTTATTAATATATTCTTTAAATAGTAATTGTATTTAATTGAAAAGGTGGTGAAAACATGAAAAAAACTAGCTTGCTTGTAAAAGGTAAACTTGGTGAAACATTTACAAAGAGATTTTTAAGATCTCAACATGTAAAGATGGTTTCAGAAGGTGATTATATTTCTAGATTAAGAGCTTGTTGTAAAGTTGTATATACAATGCCTATCCAAGCAATATGAATAGCATTTTTTCTTTATGCAAGATTAATTGTTCAATCACATATGAATGATCCTGTAAATGCTATTAATCCAGAAGAACTTTGATTGTATCAAGATCAAATAAATGTTTTAAATACATTTATGGCTATTCAAATTTATCATGTTTTCATTATGTCTTGTGTTTTGATAGTTATGTTAAATATGACTATGTCCAAGGGAACGACAATATTTACAGCTATTTTTAATACTTTATATATATCCGAAGCACTGCTTTACGGAAGTTTCTTATTTGTATTAGACTGAGTTGGTCTTTTACATAAATTCAGTGATATTTCTGAAATGCTTACTGTTTTAAGAACTCAATGAATATGAATATTTGCTATATTTGTAGCTATTTTCTCTTATTTACCTTTAAAATCAATATTTTATGATGTAAACATGTGAAATAGAGAATGAATGAGAGTTGAACGTTATAGAAAAACAGAAGATAGAGAAAACGGATTTATATTTAAAACTTGAGTAACACCAGGTGAAATTAAAGCAAGAAAATTAATGATAACAACAGGTTGATTCTTAATACTTACAGCTAGTGTATTTCATTTAATGGATATTTTTGCAAGAACAGATTTCAATGCTGCAAAATATGTCATACTTGTTGCTGGATATATTATCTTTTTATCTGCATATGTAGTACCATACAATAGTTGAAGTTTATTTTTCTATTGAACAAATCAAATATTCTTATTTGGTTTTATAACTTATGGACTTTATATGGTCCAAAATGTTGCATGACAAAGTGGATTATGATACTTCTACTTATATTTAATCATGCTTATACCTTGAGTTCTTTCTATGAACTCTGCTATAAGATATACTTGAACAATAAAAGATAGAGAAGAAATAAAGGCAGTTGTTTTAAATATGTTCGAGGGAGAAGATGACTTTGAACAATATTTAGAAGAAAGAGATAACGAAGAAAAAATAAAAGAATCAGAAGATACTGTTTAGGAGATAAAAAATTGGAAAAAATTAGATCAGGATTTATTAGTATTATTGGTAGACCTAATGTTGGTAAATCAACTTTACTAAATACTTTATTAGAAAAAAAAGTTTCTATTGTTACAGACAAAGCTCAAACTACTAGAAACAGAATAAATGGAATATTGACTCATGATGATGCTCAATATATTTTTGTTGACACTCCAGGTGTTCACAAAGCACAACACGAATTAGGAAGATTTATGAATAAAGTAGCTCTTTCATCAACAAAAGGAGTAGATATTATTTTATTCTTAGCTCCTGCAGATGAATTTATTGGAGATAATGACAAATTCATTTTAAATGCTTTAAAAGAAAGAGATGTTCCTGTATTTTTAGTTATTACTAAAAGCGATTTAGTAAATAACGAAAGATTAGAAACTAGAATAAAAGAATGAAAACAACAAGATTTTAAATTTGAAAAAATCTCAACAGTTTCATCTACAATGGGAAGTAATTTACAAGTTCTTTTAGATGAAATTAAAAATACTTTACCAGAAACTGGTATTAAATTTTATCCTGATGAAACATTCACAGACCAACCAGAACGTTTTTTAATAAGAGAAATTATTCGTGAAGAAATTCTTTTACAAACAGAACAAGAAATACCTCATTCAGTTGCTATTTTAATAGACAAATTTGAAGAGAAAAAAGATATTATTAAAGTCATAGCTTCAATAATATGTGAAAAACAAAGTCAAAAGGGAATAATTATTGGAAATAAAGGGGCTAAAATAAAATCAATTGGTATTAAATCAAGAGAAAAATTAGAAGCTTTATTTGATAAACAATTCTATTTAGAACTTTTTGTTAAAACAAAAGAAAAATGAAGAAGATCTGCTTCATTAATAAAACAATTAGGATACGATAAAGATAGTTATTAGGTGAAATAAATGGGAGCAACAAAAATAAATGCTGTAGTTATGGAATCAACAGATTTTGATGATTATGCCAAAATTGTTAAGGTTTTTAGCAAGCAATTTGGTAAAACATCATTTATAGCTCCTGGTGTTAATAAATCAACATCAAAAAATAAGTATTCTATTCAAACTTTTAGTTTAAGTGATTTTGAAATATTTAAAGCTAGAAGAGAAGATAAGTTAAGTAAACTAAAAACAGGTGTTTTAAAAAGAGATTACTTTAAAATAGCTCAAAACTATAATAACTATGTTTATGGTTCTATTATGTTTAAAGTATTAGATCAAATTGATCAAATAAGCAATAAGAACTATAAGATATTTAAAATGCTTACATTTTGTCTAGAAAATATAAATGATAATAGAAACTCATTTATAAACTACTTATTTTTTCTAGCTTATTTAATCCAAGAATCAATTCAACCATTTAGAATAAAAGGTTGTGTTAGATGTAAAAAATCTACTTTTCCAATAGTAAGATTTGAATACACTGAAAATGGCTTTATTTGTGCTAGATGTTTATGACCTGGTGAAAAAGTACAACCTGAATCTTTTATTAAGGTTTTATCTAATATAAACAGAAAAACAATATACTTTAACGTTGAACAAAAGTATCATTACACTGATTTAATAGTTTTACACAATATAATAGTTGATCATTTTGAACATGCACTTGGTTTTTATATGGGACCAATTAAACTCTTAAAAGACACTGTTGCTTTGAATGTTAACGAAAAAGAAGCTAAGAAATATAAATAACACTTATAGTGTATTGACAAGGTGTCGTTAATGTAGGAAAATCGCTAAGTATCTCGATATATGCAAACTCGAAGTTTGCATTTTTTATTGCTAGGAGAAAACTATGAAAGTAGAAATAGAAAAACTAATTTCGCACTTGAAATCACAAGGATTTGTATTTCAAGGTTCAGAAATCTATGGTGGACTTGCTAATTCTTGAGATTATGGTCCATTAGGAGCTGAAGTTAAAAACAAATTAAAAAAACTATGATGAGACTTCTTTGTTAGAAGAAATGAATATAACATTGGTTTGGATTCATCAATTATATTAAATCCTAAAGTATGACAAGCTTCAGGTCACTTAGGAAACTTTAATGATCCATTAATTGACTGTAAAAAATGTAAATCACGTTTTAGAGCAGACAAATTAATTGAAGAGAAATTCACTGACATGAATGTTGGGGGATGAACTAATGAAGAAATAGAAAACTTCATTAAGGAAAAAGGTATTAATTGTCCTAAATGTGATGCTAATGATTTTACAAATATTAGACAATTCACATTAATGTTTAAAACAAATCAAGGTGTAGTTGAAGATGAAGCTTCAACAGTTTACTTGAGACCAGAAACAGCACAAGGTATTTTTGTACAATACAAAAATTCTCAAAGAGCTTTAAGAAAAAAACTTCCTTTTGGAATTGGTCAAATAGGTAAATCATTTAGAAATGAAATTACTCCTGGTAACTTTATTTTTAGAACAAGAGAATTTGAACAAATGGAATTAGAATTCTTCTTCTCTCCAAATGATTCAAATGATTGATTTGAATACTGACTTGAAAGAGTAAAATTCTTCTTAGAAAAAGTTGTTCTTATTGATACACAAAACTATTCAATAAGAGAACATGACAAAGATGAATTAGCTCACTATGCAAAAAGAACAGTTGATATAGAATTTGATTTCCCATTTGGAAGAGGAGAGTTATGAGGTATTGCTCATAGAAGTGATTTTGATTTAAATCAACATCAAACTCATTCTTCACAAGATTTAACTTATTTAGATCCAGAAACAAATGAAAAATACTTAGCTCACGTAATTGAACCAAGTGTTGGAGTTGAAAGATTATTATTGGCTATATTCTGTCAAAGTTATGTAGAAGAACAATTAGAAAATGGTGAAAGAGTTGTAATGAAACTTCCTTACAAACTTGCTCCATACTCAGTTGCTATTATGCCATTACAAAAACAACAAAAAGAAAAAGCTAATGAACTTTACAAAGAATTATTATTAGACTTTGATGCAACTTTCGATGAAACAGGAAACATTGGAAAACGTTACAGAAGACAAGATGCAATTGGTACTCCTTTATGTGTAACTGTAGACTTTGATACTGAAAATGATAATTGTGTAACTGTAAGAAACAGAGACACAATGGAACAAGAAAGAATTGAAATTATAAAACTTAAAGAATACTTATTAACAAAACTAATTTAAGTAAGGAGGGGTAAGCTTGGCAATCTCACAACAACAAATTGATCTAGTTTTAAGTAAAGCCAACATCGTTGATGTAATTGGCAAGTATATTGATCTTCAAAAGAAAGGAAGAAACTATGTTTCTGTTTGTCCTTTCCATGATGATTCAGATCCCTCAATGAATGTTTCACCAGACAAAAAAATATTTAAATGTTTTGTTTGTGGAACTGGTGGAAATGTTATTACCTTTGTACAAGAATTTAATAACACCACTTTCTTTAAAGCTCTATCTTTAATTGCAAATGATTTAAAAATTAAAATAGATGGCTTAAAAGATTTTGAAGATAAACCTAAATACAATTCAAAAGAAAGTATTTTATTTAATATAAATAAAGCTGCAGCTGATTTCTTTAATGGATTATTAATTTCTTCATTATCAACTAATGCAAGAAATTATTTAAAAGAAAGAAAAATAACTGAAGCAGAAATTGAAAGATTTAAAATAGGTTTTTGTCCTAACAAAGTAAAAGTTTATGATTACTTAATCAAACTAGGATTTTCAAAAGAAGATATTTTTGATTCACAAATAGTTTATAAAAATGGTATTGACCATAATTGTGCATTTGAAAATAGATTGATATTTCCAATAACTGATGAAGAAGGAAATATAATTGGATTTTCTGGAAGAGTAATTGATTCAAATGAATCTCCAAAATATAAAAACAGTAGTGAGAGTTTAATATTTAAAAAATCACAACTTGCTTATAACTTTGATCATGCAAAAAAAGAAGCTAGAATAAAAAATGAAATTATTATTCTAGAAGGTTTTATGGATGTAATAAGTTTAGAATCTATTGATATAAAAAATACTGTGGCAATCATGGGAACAAGTATGAGTGAATATCACTTAAGACTTTTCTCAAAAGTAGCTAAAAGATATAAATTATTTTTAGACGGAGATAAAGCTGGAGTAAATGCAGCTATGAAAATTTCTCAATTCTTATTAGAAAAAAGAATTGATGTAACAATTATTGAAAACAGTACAGGAAAAGATCCTGATGAACTTGTAAAAGCTGGAGAAAAGAATTTAATTAATCAAATGATTGAAAATTCAATTCACCCTGCAAACTTTGCAACTAAATATTTTTCAAAAGACTTAGATGTAACAAACTCAATTAAAGTAAGTGAGTTTGTTGAACAAGTTATTTCAATATTAAAATATGAAAGTAACGAAAGCATAATTGATTCAACAATTATGAACTTAAGTGAAATAACAAAACTTGAAAGAAGTACAATTAGAAAAAACTTTGATCAAGCTAAGGGAAAAGTAAAACCAACACCAGTTCAAGTTGAACAAAACATTTATCAAGAAGAATATGTTCAAGACTTTTCAAATAATAATGAAGAGTACATAAATAGAATGATGAACAGTTATGTAAACGAAGATGAGTCTAACTTTGAAATACCAGAGTATGCTTATGAAACTGTTAAGAAAAATAAAATTGCAGAAGTAAAAGTTCAAAACATTAACATTAAGAATTCAAAAAACTTTGCAGAAGCTGCATTGATTTGAAACTTATTAGAAGATGATTCATTAAAAGATGAATTAATGAAAAAAATAAATACAATTGAGAATGTTGGAGTTAAAAAAATACTGAACTTCATAATTGATCAATATAAAGAAAATAAATATTTTGGTCATAACTGAGAACAAATCGCAAATGATTTAAAAGAAGTTGGAACAAAATATTGTGAGTACATATATGAAATTAAAAATAGACATTTCTCATCATTACAAAAAACACTTTCACCAAGAGGTGTAGAAGATTGTTTTGATGCAATAGAACTTTATAACATTGAAGATGAAATAAAAATCTTCAATGATAAAATGAATTCTACAAATGATAAAGAATTAAAAATTCAATTTGCAGAGCACATTGAACAATTATTAAAAGATAGAAATAAAATCTATGATAAAAGGAGAAAACAATAATGGCATTAAATTTAAAAAAATTTGAAACAATGGAAGAATTCAAAGAATATCTTTGAAATTACTTAGACAAAAATGATAATGAAATAGCTCAAGAAGAAATTCAAGAAGTTATTTTCAAAAAATTCCAAGATATAGATGAAGAAGAAATTTCAGCTTTATTTGATGAATTAGCAAAAAGAGAAGTTAACTTTACAGATGACTTTATCGAAGAAGATGAAGAAGACGAAGAAGAATCAGATGATGATGCTGATGAACTTGAAGGTGAATTCAGAAAAAGAGATAAAGAAAGAAAAGATTTAAAGAAAGCTAATGAAAACAATACTCCAGTTAAATATAGAGTTGGTGGAATTAGTAATGAAACAAAAATTCAAGATATTATTAAATCTTACTTTAACCAAATTGGATCATCAAAAATCTTAACAAAAGATGAAGAAGTTGAATATGCAAAAATGTTAGAAGATTCAGATCCAGAAATTGCAAAAGAAGGTAGAGATAAATTAATTACTTCTAACTTAAAACTTGTTATTTCTGTTGCAAGAAAACATTTAAACAGAGGATTAGACTTTGCAGACTTAATTGAAGAAGGAAACATTGGTTTAATGAAAGCTGTTGATAAATTTGATTACAAAAAAGGATTCAAATTCTCAACTTATGCAACATGATGAATTCGTCAAGCAATCACAAGAGCTATTGCTGACCAAGCTAGAACAATTCGTATTCCAGTTCACATGGTTGAAACAATTAATAAACTTACAAGAATTGAAAGACAATTAACTCAAGAGTTAGGAAGAGAACCTACATCAAAAGAAATTGCAAAAACTTTTGGAAAAGGAATTACTCCACAAAAAGTTATTGAAATTAAAAAATTATCAATTGAACCAGTTAGTTTAGAAAAACCATTTGGTGATGAAGATGATACTCACTTTGGAGACTTTGTTGAAGATAAAGATATTTCATCTCCAGATGAATATGCAGAAAAAGAAGCTTTAAGAGAAGTTATTGATGAAGTATTCAGTGACATACTTGCACCAAGAGAAGAAAAAGTTGTTAGAATGAGATTTGGTATCTTACCAACTAAATTAAGAACTTTAGTAAGACTTGCACAAGAATGTGATGATGATAGTTATGAAGAATTAAAACAATCAATTGCTGATTTAGATATTCACTATGATACATCAATTGAAAAAATTCAAAAATACAAGAATCCAATGATTCAATTACATCTTTCAAAATATGATTCACCAAAAACTTTAGAAGAAGTTGGTAAAGAACTAAAAGTTACAAGAGAAAGAATTAGACAAATTGAAGCAAAAACAATTAGAAAATTCAAACCATCTGCATCAAATCCTAAAGCAAAAGCTTTAAGAGATTTCTTTAAAGGATAATTTGAGTTTTTTAACTCCTCGCTTATTTTCGTTAGCAAGTTTAATAACAGAAGGTGAAGTGGTTGCTGATATAGGAACTGATCACGCTTATCTTCCAATTTACTTAGCTAAAGATGGTAAAGCAAAAAAAATATATGCAACAGATGTGGCACTAGGTCCACTTAATGTTGCAAAAAATAATCTGGCATCATTTGGTGTTGCAGATAAAGTAGAAACAATATTAGCAGACGGTATAGAATGAACAATACCAAACAAAATAAAATTAGATTCTTGTATTATTGCAGGAATGGGTTCAACTTCTATTTTAGATATTCTAAAAAAAGATAATGAAAATATTTATTCATACATAATTGCTTCAAACACAAGTTTAGAACCAATTAGACAATGAACTAAAGATAAAAAATATCTTGTAGAAAAAGAAATAATAGTTGAAGATAACAAAATTATTTATGAAATTATTAAAATAAATAAATTTGCTGGTACTAAAATAAAAAACAGAAATGATATTTTATTTGGTCCATTACTAATTAAAGATGAAAAGAATAAATTATTCTTACAAAAATGATTAGAAGAAGAAGAAAAACTTTTTAATCTATTGCAACAAATTCCTAAAAAGGATAAAAATTATAAAGCTACATTAAAAAGAAAAAAAGAAATTAGTAAATTATTAAAAAGGAGAACTTTAATTAATGAATAAAATTAAAGCCAATGCATTGATTAATTATTTAAACGATGTATTCCCACAAAAAAACGCAGCTGAGTGAGACAAAGTTGGGTTGCAACTTGAAGAAGTTTATAACTTAGAAAGTCAAGATGAAGTAGAACATGTAGTTGTTTGTCTTGATGTAACTAAAGAAGTTATAAATTATGCAATTGAAAACAAATCAAACTTTGTTATCAGTAGACATCCATTCTTATTCTTAGATTTAGAAGATGAGATGAAAAACTTAGCTAAAAAAGAAATTTATGATTTATGTATTGAAAATGAAATTCAATTATTTTCAATTCACACAAATTATGACAATAGTGATAAACAAAACATTATAGATTTACTTGAAACACAATTAAATGTTAAGAGTGTTGATAAAGTAGGAACTTTCAATGAAGGTTACAAAATAAAATTATTAAGATCTATTAGTTTACAAGAAGCTGTTGAAAAACTAAAATTTGTTTTCGGAAAACAACAATCATTGTTAACTAGAAAATCTGATTTAGAAAAAGAAATTGACAGAATTTATTTAACACCAGGTAGTGGGGCATCAACTATGATGGACTTACAGTTACAAAATACATTTTTTGTAACTGGTGAAGCTAAATGAAGTGAATGACTTTATGCAGATCAAAATAACATGGATATGTTAACTTTAGGTCATTATATGGAAAATCACTTTATTGATGACTTAGAAAATAAATTATTAAAAACTTTCGGTGATGAAGTAAAAATAAGTGCATTTGATATTAAAAACTCATTTATAGTTTTATAATTTAGAAATCAATTTATAAAATTTAAAAAATCAAAGAAATATTTCTTTGCCGGAATAGTTGTTAAAGCAATATACCTAACTATTGCTTTTATTGGTTTTATTACAGTATTTATTAATAAAGAAAACGTTAATGAAAGAACTATTGGTGCAATAGGTGGTACAACTGTATCAATTATGGTTTTAGAAATTTTAGGCTTATTTATATTGATAAGAAAATATAAAAAGAAAAAAGCACCTTCAATTTTATCTATTGTATTATCATTTATTATAGGAAATATTCCCAGTGGAGTATTATTCATTATTGCTAAATCAAAATACGATACAACAAAAGAGAAAAACGAAACTAGTTAGTTTCGTTTTTTAATTCTTCTAAATATTTTATAAATTGATTTTGAATAATACTTGAAGTAGAAGCTCCGGCAGTTACTGCTACTGTTTCAACTCCATTTAAGTCATCTAAATTGATTTCTTCTTTTCTGTTTATTCTTATTGTTCTTATACCTTTGTTTTGAGCTAACTCAACTAATTTTAAAGTATTATTACTTCTCTCATCTCCAACAACATATAATAAATCAATTTGATTTGGATCTAAATCTAAAACTGCTTGTTGTCTTACGAGTGTAGCTTCACAAATATCGTTTTTATAAACTACATTTGGATATTTCTCTTGGACCTTTTTATAAATTAATTCAGTATCTATTATTGAAAGTGTTGTTTGGTTTGTAATAAATACATCTGTATTTGTTATTTCTAATTGTTCAACTTCTTCTAAATTTGTTACTAAATGAATTTTGTTTTCATCTAAACTAGTTAAAGCAATTGTTTCTGGGTGATGGTGTTTTCCTATGAATATAATGTCAAAACCAAGTTTTAAATACTTTTCTATTACTTCTTCTGTTTCTAAAACTCATTCACATTTTGTATCAACAACTATTAATTCTAATTCTTCAGCTGCTTTTACTACTTTTGGATCTGTTCCATGAGCTGAAAATATAACAACACTACCTTTAGGTATTGTTTTTATGATGTCTAAGCGAGATTTTTTTCAATCATCTATTGCAGTTATACCTAATTCTTCTAATTCATTTACTATTATCTTGTTATGAACTAAAAGACCTATCATATATATTTGTTTATCAGGATACATTTTAACTGCATCTTTTGCCATTTTTATTGATTTAACAACTCCAAGACAAAAACCTCTTGGACTTACTTTTATAACATTCATAAAAACACCTCGCAATATTTATTTTACTATCTAAAAGACATAAAATAATAAAGTATTTTTTTACTTTTTAACAATTAATAGGGGTTATTTTCCTTTAAAATATTACTATGGAGCGATAATATGAAACGATTTAGTAAATTTTTAATTAGATTAAAACCATATAAAAGACTATATAGAATGTTTTGAATGGTATTTATAATAGCTTGTTTATTTGCATTTCAAATGTTTATGCTAACGTTATCATATGTTGTGCAACATAACAGAGGTGGATTCTATTATTGATTTAAAGGTTTATTTTTTCTTCTTGCAGAATCAAGAGATGAGCCAAACTCTTCTCAGGGTTTCATCTTTGCAGCAACAATAATAGGATATATTCCAATAATTCCAATAATTCCATTTTTATATTTCACTTTTGCTAATTGATTTATTCAAGAAAAGTTAAGTGATAAATATATTGATGTACCAAAAGATAAATATCTTTATTGAACTAAATTTATTCACTTTTCAATATTGGCAGTTACTTTTACTTTAATACCTGGTTTATTAACTTATATGGGTGGAGGAGGAATTCTTCCAAATCAAGCTTTTGGAGCAATTTCTGGAGCATTTAGTGATGACTTTGTAGAAAGAGTTGCTGGAGTAAGTGCTTTTCTTTACTATGGTGTAGGGTGTGTATTTTCAACAATAATTCTTGCTTGAGTATTTTGAATGGCTCTTTGTTGAGTTGGAAGACAGATACAAAAAGTACTTGATCAAATATCTGCTTGAAGAGAAAGAAGAAAAGAATTAAAACGTGAATTAAAACTTCAAAAACTTGAAGCAAAAGCTAATAGAAAAAGAAATAATCAACAACAAGATGATGAGTAGTATAATAAAATAAATTTGAAAGGATGTTAAGTTATGAAAAAATTATGTTCATTTTTAGGAGCATTAAGTTTGTCTGTTTTTTCAGCAACCACTGCTGTTGCTTGTAATGGTGGACTTGATATGTCAATAAACTTTTCTGATGAAGAAAAGATTTTATCAATTCAAAACTTAACAGAACAACAACTAGTTTCTAGTGGTGTTCGTATAAACTCTTTAACAAGTGATGAAGATATCGATAAAATCATTAAAGCTTTAGGGTTGGAAGAATTAATTTCAAATAGTCCAAATGGTGGGGTTATTAAAAAAAGTTTAGGTGTTTATATAATGTCTAATCAATTTTTAAATGAAGTTTCTTCAAAAGTTCCTGGATATGCTTGAATTGCAAATAAATTAACATGACAATCACAGTGAAGTATTAAAGAATTGGTTAATAATCCTACTTCAAGTTTAAATCTTTTCAACAACGTTAGTGGTTGAATGAAATTTAAAAACAAAGATTGATCATTATCAGTTACTTTTTTAGATAAAGATAAACTTGGTTGAAATGGAGTTGAAGATCCAGTTTATGCAAGAATAAATATAAATAGAAAAGTTCTTGCAGATGAAAATGGTTCAATTGATTTAGAAAATTCAAATAAAGAAGGAATAAGAGGGGATTATGATGAAAACAATCCTCCAAATGCTCAAGTAACTGAAACAGATTTTTTTAAGGGAGCGATTTATCAAGGTTATGCAAACTCATCTAGCTTATTTAGATTAGATGAAATATTATCTTCTTCACCATCAAAAGTTCCTCCTGGAATTTTCAACTACTCTCCAAGTGCAACTGACTTTGTTAATAATAAAATAATAACTTTGGATTTTGGAAATATGATTTTACAAAACTCTAAAAAAGAAATTGAAAAAGCATTAAATGATTATCTTTTAAACAATCCAATCTACTTGGGAGAAGGTTTAAAAAACTCAGAAATAAATACAATAATCAAAAATCAAATTTATACAGTTATGTTATCTCAAGCAATTGATAGACATAACTTAAAAGATGAAAGTGGAACATCACTATTTACAAAAGATGAATTAAATGAAGCTGACTTATTAGTTGAATCTATGATAAATTCACTAATACAACAAGTTAGTAAACTTTTAAAAAGTAGTTGAACAAACAAAACTTTAATGAATAATTTTTTGGTTATGTTAAATCAAATAAAGAATGAAGATTGTGAATTTAATACTATTTCAAAAACTAGTTTTACAGATTTATTCAAAGAAGTTATGAATGATTCAAGAAATGTAAATGATGCAAACTCTGGTCAAACTGATTTTTCAGTTGGTCAATTAAATACAAACCTTTATAAAACAGGAAATAACTATGATAGTTTACTTTCTAGTCAACAAGATTATTTTGACTTTGGTTTTGATTCAACTTATAAATTCAAAGTTTACTATTGATCTAAATCAACACCAATAACTGGTTCAGAAAAACAATGATACTCTCCAGATGATTCTAGAAGTCCTCAAGATTATATCTCTGATAAGGGATTTAGAAATGTGTTTTTAGGACAAAGACTTTCATCATCGCAAAGAGCTTATAATGTTTTAGAACAATATCAATTTACACAAAAAAATAGAATTGAATTAGATGTTTTAGGAATAGAAACTACAAACTTAGCTCCTTCAAAAGTTAATGCTGAAACTTTAATGTTAAATAAACTTAAAGAAGCTATTGAATTGGATCCAAATCAGGTTTCTCAAAATATAAATCATGATTCATGAAGAATTTATCATATGGCTGCATTGTTAAATAAATATGCAGATAAAAAAATATATGAAATATTTGGATATGATGAAAAAGGGAATTTAGAAATACATAATAAAAATGTAAGTTTAGACTTCTCAAAAAAATCTTCTAGTGATTTTTCAAAAGCAGACGATGATATTGCTTTTGCAGATTTATTAAAACAAAAAGAAATTAATTTAATAACAAATGACTTCCAAAGTAAATATGATTCACCTGCAAGAGAATTCATTTACAGAAAAGGTTTGGGTGTAACTTGAAATTCATCGTTAAGTCAATTTATATTTGGAGGAACAATAAATGTCTTTGGTAAAACTTTAGATACTCAAGATGAGTTGAATAATATCCATAGTTGATGAGAACAACCAGCAAGAAAATATGATGGATTCTTATTCAGATTCAAAATGACAGATGATTGAGCTGAATATATTGATGCTTATTGAAAAGAATATGTTTCTAAAAACATTAATAATCCAGATTATAATGCTCAGTTAGAAGAGTAAAAAGGAACCTGCTATGATGGGTTCTTTTGTATTTTAGCTATGTTGGGATTGTGATATAATCATAGTAATAAATATTAAAAAAGAAGGGGTGTTTATATGTATTACATTAACTTATTAAACAACCTTTACTCTGTATATAATGTAAAAGATAATTTTTTAATAGCACAATTTTCTAATTTAGAAGATGCTAAAGCATTTGTATCTTCTCTTAATGGACTTTTAATACTAAATGAACAAGATACTTCAAAATTTAATAACTCTAAACTACTAGCACCAAGCAATTGAAAATCAGAAGCTTTAATAAATAATAATCAATCAGCAAATGATCAAATTCACGAAGAAGAAGATTTTAATGAAGAAAAAGAAATCGAAAATATTGAAGAAGTAGTTTCGACTACAGAAGAAAATGAAGAAGAATTGTTAAAACTTAAATTAGAGCAAGAAGAACAGCAAAAACAATTAGAATTACAATTAGCTTTAGAAAAAGAAGAAGAAACTTTCAAACAATTATCAAAATTAAATACTGATATAAAAAGTTTTATAAACATTAAAACAAAAAAAATAAAAGAAGAAAAACTTTTAAAGACAATAATGAAAAATAAAACATCTAAATACATAGCTGTTTAAATTAAATTATTTTAAAAAATATCTTAAACCCAATATTAATTGGGTTTTTTTATGTATTAAATTTTAAATATACTAGTAATTTTATGAAAGTTTGTTTATAATATATATCTTTCAAAAAAACTTAAAAAGTATGATATAATTTATTTAAATAAAAGTAAAAATGGCTAATTTACTGGAGGGCTCTTACATGTATTTTATAAATATTATTGATGGAATGTATTGTGTTGTTAATTCATTCTCAAATTTAATTGTGGCAAAATTTTCACGTTTAGTTGATGCAGCTGCATATATACAAACAGCACAAGGATTGAATGTTGCAACACCTCAAAGTTATGGACAATTCTTTAATTTACCTTTAATGAATCAAGGACATTCACACGGTCATTCATGTAATGGTCACAATTCATGTCATGGGTCAAACAATAATTCTTGCAACCACAATAACCAAAACAACAATCAAAATTTCAATAACAATAACAATAATAATAACTTTAATAATTCTCAAATTAATTCTTCAATTGAAAATCAAATTAGAGAATTGAGTAAAAAAATTGATTGAGTTTTGGAAGATAAGAAAGAAGTTTTAGAAGAAATCAGTATTTTAAAATCTATTCTTTCAAACAGTAAAGACTATTCTCCAAGAAGAGAATCTTCTAGAAGAGACAATAGAGATTATGACAGAAGAGAATCTTCAAGAAGAGATGATAGAGATTATGACAGAAGAGACTCATATGAAAAAGACTCAAGAAGAAGAGAAGATACATACGAAGAAGAATATAGAGAAGAAAGAAGACCTAGAAAAGAAGAAAAAGTTTCTAAAAAAGAAATTAAAATTTCTAGATCTGAAAAACCAAGAGGTAAGGGATTTAGAAACCTTATGATTGGTTTAGCTTCAATTACTTTAATTGCTGGAGTTGGTGTTGGAGGTTACTTTGCATATGATCACTTCATAGCAAATGCAAATCCTATTGGTAAACCTAAATTACCTTCAACTCCTCCAAGGGTTGGAGATGACTACTTTGTAGAAGTTAAAATAAAAGCCAAAAAAGGTTTAGGAACTCCAACTGTTAAAGTTAGTGGAAGTGCAACTGGTGAATGAACAGATGATTATGAAGGAAAAACAGGAGTACTTTTAAAAATAACAAAAACTGGTTCAATTGATGTTGTAATCACATATGGAGAAAATACTCAATCATTTAAACTTACTGCACAAGCTGCTTTAATTACTGTAAAAACAGATAAAGTACAAAGTGATATACAAAGTACTTTAAAAGAAGAATATAAAGATAATAACGCAGCAATTAGTGCTATAAAGGCAACAAAATTCAGTAATGAAGGAATATTAGTAGATAAAGTTGAATTAGATAATGAAACAACATTTGCTTCAGAAGAAATTGAAAATATTAAATTTAATGTATTCATAAAATTATCTGATACTAATAAATACAAATTTGAAAGCGAAGATGCCGTAGGTCCTTACAAGGTTACTGCAAAAGTTCAAAAACCTAAAGAACCAACAAAGATCTCTACAAAAGAAGTTCAAGATAAATTAGATAATTCAGTTAAAAATTTAAAATTTACAACTGTTGAATTAGCTCAAAAAGTTATTGAAGATACAACTTTAGATACAGGTTTAAAAATAGATAGTGTTACACCTTCAAAAACATTTGGATTAAATCCTCAAAAATTTGATGTTGTAATTAAACCTCTAGATGAAAATTATGTATTAGAAAGTGGTAAAGATTCAGAAACTTTCTATGTTAGTGCAAACATAATAGTGGCTCCTGTAATTAAAAATCCAGGAAATACTAGTGTTGAAACTGAAAAAACTACTTCTTTAGATATAACTGTTGAAAACCCAGATGATGGAGTTGAATTAACAGCAACTTCAAGTGATGAAAAAATAGCAACAGTTAAACTTAACGAAAATAGTCTTTCTATTACAGGAGTATCTGAAGGTTCAACAAAAATAACTCTTTCTTATAAAGGTGCAGAAGATGTTGAGTTCACAGTTACTGTTTCTAAAGACCTTAAAGAGGTTTCAACAAAAAATGTAAAATCTTCACTAGAAGCGTTTGTTAAAGATAAAGAGTTTGAAAATGATGAAGATGCTAAAACAAAAATAGCAACAGTAGAACTTGATCAAGGACTTGAAATAAGTGACGTTTCATTGAAGAATAGTGAAACATATGCAACTGAGATAAAAACTTTTATAGTTAGTGTAAAAGCAGCTGTTGGTTATAAAATTAAAGAAAATGATGACGTTTCATTTGAAATTTCTGCAAATGTTACTAAACCTTCAAATGCAGTTGAATTATCAACTGTTATAGAAAATACTAAAATTGAAGTTGATTCAGGAAAAGGTAAAGATAAAACTGCTATTTTAGCAGCAGTTAAAGCAGCTAACTCAAGTTTAGATGTAACTAAAGTAGAAGTTGTAATTGATGGAGATGACATTTCTATTAAATCAACTGATGAAAAAGTCTATACTGGAAGCGTTAAAATAACTGTAACTGAAAAATCTTCTTCAAATGCAGTTGAATTATCAACTGTTATAGAAAATACTAAAATTGAAGTTGATTCAGGAAAAGGTAAAGATAAAACTGCTATTTTAGCAGCAGTTAAAGCAGCTAACTCAAGTTTAGATGAAACTAAAGTAGAAGTTGTAATTGATGGAGATGACATTTCTATTAAATCAACTGATGAAGAAGTCTATACTGGAAGCGTTAAAATAACTATAACTGAAAAATCTTCTTCAAATGCAGTTGAATTATCAACTGTTATAGAAAATACTAAAATTGAAGTTGATTCAGGAAAAGGTAAAGATAAAACTGCTATTTTAGCAGCAGTTAAAGCAGCTAACTCAAGTTTAGATGAAACTAAAGTAGAAGTTGTAATTGATGGAGATGACATTTCTATTAAATCAACTGATGAAGAAGTCTATACTGGAAGCGTTAAAATAACTGTAACTGAAAAATCTTCTTCAAATGCAGTTGAATTATCAACTGTTATAAAAAATACTCAAATTGAAGTTGATTCAGGAAAAGGTAAAGATAAAGCAGCTATTTTAGCAGCAGTTAAAGCAGCTAACTCAAGTTTAGATGTAACTAAAGTAGAAGTTGTAATTAGTGGAAGTGATATTTCTATTAAATCAATTGATGAAGAAGTTTATACTGGAAGTGTTGAAATAACTGTAACTGAAAAAGAGAGTTAACCAGAAACAGAAGACTCGGTTTCTTCTTTCTATCTAATTAATACTTTTAAACCAACTATTTAGTTGGTTTTTTCTTTGTTTTTTAGTAAAATATTTAAAGGAAAAAAAAGAGGGTTAAGATATGAACTTCAGACTACCAGCCAAATACGCTTTACTTATTATAAATATTCTTGTCTTAGCTTACTTCTTTTTATACTTTTGCTTACTAGGTTTTGAATATCAATCAAGTGATTTGGGAGTAACAATTATCTTTAAAGGTTTAAACTTTAACCATGAAACAGATCTTATTTTAGATCCAAATAATGGCAAATGAATAGTTCCTTTCGGACAAACTGCAAGATTATTTGAAATTTTAAATAATCAAGTAAATCCAGGAAATGTTATTTCACCTAACATCAAAGAAAAGGCTTTCAAACTAGATGGAATAATAATAGCTATGATGTCAATTCAATGTGTATTAATATTTTTAAGTTTTATAAACTTATTTATTTGAAGAGGATTCAAAAAAGCTAAAACTGTTGATATAACTTCGAAATTATTAATACTAAGTTTTGTTGGACTTGCAATTGCTTGAGTATCAATTATGAACTCAAATATATTATTTGCAAAATTTCAAGGAAATAACACAATAAATGTTTTACCTACAAAATATCAGGCTGAAATTTATTGAATAGGACAAGCATTCATGCCTATGATATTTATGTTTATTCATATTTGAATGACAGCTCCTTTATATAGAAAAAGAAACAAATATTAAAAAGTAAAAATAGACGAAAAAAATACGCTTTTAGGGTAAGCGTATTTTTTTTTATATATTATTAATCATGCTTTCGCATATGTAATTGATTTGCTAATAATTAAAAAGATATGAATGAGTAATGAAAGGTCACTTAATGACTATGACATATATAAGAGTGACCTTATCGAAAGAAAGGATGTTATATTGAATTAAAGAATGAATTTACCGCAGATAAGTGATGTAACTGCGATACATAGTTTAATCGTCATAGTCGCGTCCAAAAGGACATTAATTAATATATCAAAAAAAAATTGAAAAATCAATTTATTTTTATTTTTTTTTAATAAAAAAATTGAAAATATTGTTCAAATATTCCTTATATATAGTGTTTTTTTGAATATAATTAAATTATTAGAAGAGAAGTGAAAAAATGAAAGAATATATTTGTTCTACTTGTAAAAAACCAGCAGATCTTAAAAAAGTAAATCAATTAAACACAATTACTCTTACTTGTAAGGAGTGTGCAATAAAGGAATTAAATGCACAACTTACAAACAATGATAAAGTTAACTGTGATACATGTAATAATAAGTCAAAATACATAACTTTAAGTCAATTAAATCGCATTAAAAACTATTGCGAGGATTGTTTATTGAAAGAGTATAAGAGTATTTAAAAGCACACATCTAGTGTGCTTTTGTTATCTGTGGGGGTATAAATAAGAGCTAAAAAAGAGTATAATATACTTAATGTTTTGAAGAGGTGCTTAATGGAAAAACACTTTAATAAGATAGCTGGTAAAAACGGCTTTTATGATTTTGAAGATAAACTAAACTACTTTGATTACTTTGGTATAAAAGGTGAAGATTTAGAAAATGTCTTTTTACTGTTTAAAAAGTATGAAAACAATATGCACGAACTTAAAAACAATATTTATCAAAGAATTATGGAAAGATACACTTTCTATACAAATCATACTTATAATAAAGAAACTAAAAAATTTGTAAAAGTAAAAAATGACTCTGAAAAAAGAGTAGCTAAAGCTTTATTTACAAGTGTTGTTTTTTTAGGAGCAAGATTAGTTTCACAAGAATATGTTCTATTATCTACAATAAACAAGCTTATTTATAATGTTAATTTAAGGGTATTTAAATTTTTTAATGAAAAGTTTAACTATAAAATTTACAAAAAGAGTTTAAAAGAATACTATGAAACACTTTCAACATTTGGTATTTTCTTTATGGATCAAAATACAGAAACCTACAGTATTCTTTCAAACATGGATGAATACATAGACAAAGATTATTATTCACTTGAAGCTTATAAAGATATTTTCTTATTTATGTGAATGTACACTTATATTAAATTTTCTTGTGACTTAAGTGATTACAAATTTAAATATGATGATTCAAAAAGACTTTATCCTAAATTCAACAGTAATGTACTTTCACCAATGGACTATGATCATATCTTTAATGAAGTTGGTTTTGAACAAGAAAATGCAAAAAGAATCGATACAGTAGAAGACTTTAGAGGTTGAAGTTTAGAACCTTACTATATAACTATTGAAAACCAAATTAGAGAATATTATAAAGACTTAATGTTGGTTGGAACAGTTAACTTAAATCAATACTTTTATGTAGCTGATGTTATAAAAGAAATTTATTTAAATTTCTCTTACTATACATATGATGAACTTGCAAATTCTCTTTTCACTGAAGCTTCAACTGCAACAGATAAGATTTATACAAAAGAAGAATTAGACTTTATAATTGAATATTGTTCATTAAATTTAGAAAAAGAAGAATATAAAACTGCAAAAGTAGATGACTTATATGATGTTATTTACAAAAAACCTTTATTTAATTTTAAAGATCAAAAAGGAAATAGATTGTTAATAGCTTATCCTGAATTCGTTTGAATGTCATATCAAATGCAAAAAGAATATCATTTCTTTGACAAAGAATTATCTAAGAAATTTAATGCAAGACTTAAAGTTGATTACAACCCAATATTAAATGATCAACTTAAAAAAGTTGAAAAACGATTTGGAGTTATGAAAGCATTTGATCCAAATGAAATCCAATTCTTTGCTGAAAGTAAAAATCATACACAACAAAACCCTTTAACAGATTGTGTTTTATATGATCCAGCTTTAAACAGATTATTGTTTGTACTTACAAACTTTTATTCAGTTGAAAATATAGATTGACTAAATGCAAAAAGAACAATAGACACTTATGCAATAAGTTCTAAGATAATACCTTCAATTTTTTCAAGAAGTTTTAGTGTCATAATGAAAGACATTAAGAAAATTAAAAAACAAATGAGAAAAATGGGTGTTAAATTTGAAGATGAAGAAAATGTTAAAGTAGAAGGAATTGTGTTTATTAATGATATTTTAAATGCTATTCCAAAAGTTAAAGTAAATGACTTTACAGTTCACGTTGTTGGTATCTCTACAATGGAATACTTTACAAACAGTTATATTTATAAAAAATAACCACTTTCAATTAATCAAATGTGGTTATTTTTTTATTATCTTGTAAAATTATTTTTGGAGGATATAAGATTATGAAATTACCTTATATTGGAAGTGATTTAGATGGAACTGTTGTAAAGAACAGTGACTTTAAAATCCTTGATGAAACAGTAAATGATATTCTTGAATATCAAAAACAAACAAACAATAATTTCTTCATAGTTACTGGAAGAGCTTTTCAAAACATGAAGTATTACATTAAACAGTTAAATGTAACTTTACCTGTTATAAGTTCAAATGGGGGAGCTATTACAAACCCTGTAACTTGAGAAGTTTATTATGAACACTTAATGGACAAAGAAGTGGTTTTAGAGCTTTTAAACTACTCAATAGAGCATGGTTTAGATGTTTCTTTATATACAGCAACAACTTTATGTGCACTTACAAGTGCAGAAAGAGTTAAAGCTTATAAAGAGCTTTACGGTCATTATCCAGATGACTGTCAACCAGAATTTATACTTTATGAAGATTATCATCAATTAATTGAAGATGTTAAAAATGACGTTCACAGAGCAGTTAAGTTAATGTATTCACTTGATTGTGAAACTGAAACTCAAAAAGCACAAGACTTAAAAGATTACTTAGAGTCAAAAAACCTATACCATCCTTCAACAATAATTCAATCAAGAATTTTAGTTGATGCAATGCCAAAAGGTGTAAACAAAGCTAGTGGTATTAAAAAATGAGCTGAAATAATGAATGTTGATATAAACCATATTCATGTAATAGGAGATAATAACAATGATATGGAAATGGTAAGTGAATTACCATTTGGTATTGCTGTAGGAAATGCTGTTGAAAATTTAAAAGAAGTTGCTTGAAAAGTAATTGACCACATTGATGACAATGGTGTTGGAAAATACGTTAAAGAACTTATTAGTAAGGGATAAAAGAAAATGAAAAGAATAGCTTTATTTGGAGGAAGTTTTGATCCTGTCCATACAGATCATATAAACATAATTAAAAGCTGTAAGTTAAACTTAAACTTTGATGAAGTTTGAGTTGTACCTGCATATGTTAATCCTTTTAAAGCACTTTCAACTTCAAGTGTTACACAAAGATTAGAAATGTTAAAACTTGCAACCAAAGATTTAGATTATGTAAAAATTGAAACTTATGAAATATCTAAACAAACTTCAAGTTTTACATATGATACTGTTAAGTATTTTAAATCAAAATACCCTGAACTAAACTTCTCATTTATTATGGGCTCTGATCAATTAGATAACTTTGAAAAATGAGATCACTTTGAACAATTAATAGAAGAGTTAGACTTTAAAGTCTTTTTAAGAACAAAAGACTTTAACCAAGATATTGTTTCTAAATATAATTTAGAAACATTTGAATTTGAAAACAATCACTTAAGTTCAACAAAAATTAGAAACTTAGAAGACTTACATTTACAAATAAAAGAAGTAAATGATTATGTAAATAATAATTTAATGTATTTACACGAAAGAGTAGAAAGTAAAATGGATGAAAAAAGATACTTTCATTCATTAAATGTTGGACAAATGGCAATGGAACTTGCCAGACTAAATAATGTTGATTTAAACAAAGCTCAAATAGCAGGAACACTTCATGATGTTGTAAAACGCTGAAGTGAACAAGATATGATATCTTGCTTAGAACAAAACAATAAAGAACTTTTAAATGAACCTTCTCCAGTATGACATTCATTTGTAGGAGCATATCATTTAGAAAAAGATTGATTATTTAGTGATAAAGAAATAATAAATGCAGTTTATAATCATACTGTCGGATCGAAAGATATGACAGTATTAGATATGATTGTTTTTTGTGCAGATAAAATATCTGCAGAAAGAACCTATGAAGGTGTTGAGAACCTTAGAGCACTTGTTAAATCTGATTTACTAACAGGATTTAAAGAACTGTTAAAAAATCAATATGAAGTGGCTATTAATAAACATTCACTTGATTCTATAGGTAAATCACTTATAGAATCTTATAACTATTGAGTAAAAGGGGAAAATTAATATAATGAAAAATTATGCTATTTTATTTGCCATGAAAGAAGAAGCTCAAGCACTTATTGATGAGCTTAATGCTGAATTATTAGAAAATGAAAGTTTTGAAATATATAAAAAAGACAATATTTATATAGCAATATCAAAAGTAGGATTAATAAATGCATCAACTTGTTTTGCATATGTAAATGCAAAAAATGAAATTGACTTGTTTATAAATGCAGGGTTAGTTGGTACATTTTCACAACAATTATCTTTATTAGAACCAGTTGTTGTTGAAAACTCATATTTAGGAAATGCTGATGCAACTGGATTTGGTTATAAATTAGGACAAATTCCTGGTATGGAACCATTCTATACTTCAAACAAAGAACTTTTGGATTCATTTAATGAATATAAAAGAGTAGATATTTGTTCAAGTGATACTTTTATAAATTCACACGATCAAATAAACAAAATAATAAAACCTTTAAGTGAAAATATTACAGTATTTGATATGGAGTGTTTTGGATTTTACCAAGCAGCACATATCTTTAAAAGACCTTTAATATCTCTTAAAGTAATAAGTGATCACATTGATAATGGATGTAATGAATTACAATTTAGCCAAATACTACAACAAGGTAGTGTTAAGATAAGTGAAATTTTATTGCAACATTTAAAGTAAAAAAATATTTCTTTTAAAAGGAATAAAATATAGTTGAAAGGAAGTGGAATAGTATGGAATGTAACAAAGATTGCAAAGATTGCAACTGTGGATGTCAATACGATGATAACTGTTCTGAATGCCAAATGTGTTCAACTGATACTAATCACGGATAATATCAACTTAAAATTGGATTTGATTATTAATTAAATTTAAATTACACATGTTAAAATATATAAAATAGAAAATAATGAGAAAAATGGAAATTTTAAAAAAAATAAAATTAAAAGATTTAAAACTGAGTGATATATTTTTTGATACTCTTAGAAATGATTATGGAAAAATGGACTTTGAAAGTTGATTTAACAAAAAAGCTTCCGAAGATTGTGAAGCTTATGTAAAGTTTGATGATTTTCAAAACATTAAAGCATTTTTGATGTTGCAAATAAAGTATGAAATAGAAGAAGATATTGAACCTAAGCAAATAATAGGCAAGAGAATAAAAATATCTACATTAAAAATTGATGATTCAATAAAATCTCAAAGATTATCAGAGGCGATCATAAATATAATTTTTTCAGAAATGGAAAATAATAATATTAATGAAGCTTATGTTACTCTTTTTAAGGAAAAACAAAAAATATTATATAATGTACTAGAATCTTGAGGATTTATTGAAACAGGTGTTAAAAATAATGAAATAGTTATGTCGAAATTTACTGATCAAAAAATGGATACAGTTAAAAAAAATTATAAATGATATTTCAATCAACCTATTTGGGATTTATAAAAAGACTCAGATTATTATTTAATACCTTTGGAAAGCAATTATCACGATAAATTATTACCTAACAATAAGTTGTATAATGTTGATAATAAAGCTAAGGAGTTTAACGTTTCTTCAATAAGTATAAGTAAAACTTACATTACAAAAATACAATATGCTTCATTGCCGAAGAGCGGAGACTTCTTGCTAGAATATAGAATTAGTGATATTGCTCCAAAAACTTATAAATCAGTTGTAACTGGAATTGGTATAGTTTCTGAGGTTTATGATGGAAGAAAAATGTTATTAAATGAATGATTAAAATTAGTTGGTAATACTTCAGTTTTTACAATGAAAGAATTAGAAGAACAATTCAATTCTGAAAGAAAAATAATAATTAAATTTTTTCATATATTCTCTTTTGGGGAAGGAAAAATTATTAATCATTCATCATTAAAAGAAATGGGAATATGACCTGAATTATTATATTTACCTGCATTCGCAATTAAAGATAAAGAACTTATTCATAAACTAATTTTAGAGAGGTTGAAAAATCATGAAAATTTTAATGTCAATACATAGTGAACATATAGAAAATATTAAAAGCGGTAATAAAAGGTTCGAGTTTAGAAAAGTTGAAGCAAGAAAGTACAGCCCAAGCGAAATTTTTGTATACGCTACTGCACCTGTTTCTAAAGTTGTTGGAATAGCAAAAATAGGTAAGATACACATAGATACACCAAAAAATATCTGAAAATTTACAAAGGAATTTTCTGGAGTGGACAAAAATTTTTATTACCATTATTATCAGAATAAAAATAAAGCAATAGCTTATGAAATCGATGAGTATATAGAATTTGAAGAACCTAGAGAATTGGAAGATTTTGGAGTATCTTGTGCCCCGCAATCATTTGTATATATAAAATAGTTATATTTAAACCAACTTTATGTTGGTTTTTTATTTTATATAGCATTTAATCAATTATAATTTAAGTAAGGTGTTATTTAAATAGCACCAGATGATGCATGAGTAGCATTATTGAAAGAAGGAAAAAAATTGTACATATATCAAAGGATTGAAATTAACATTAGTAACAATCTTATCAATGATATAAAAATGCTTGATGCATTTGATGATCCTTATCTATTGGTTGAAAACATAGATGAAACTTATGAAAACTTGGATGAAATGGAATTTGAAGAGTTAACTGAAAGACTAGGGGTAAAAATCAAAGCAGCAGGTCCGATATTTTGCAAGAAACTAGATAATAACAATGAACACTTATTGTTAATGTCAAAAAACAAGATTATTAAATAAACTAAAACCTAATCTATATTGGGTTTTTTCTTTTTTTGATACAAAACCCACTAATTAGTGATTAAATAATAGAGGTGTAAAACTAAATGGGGGTACTTATGAAATTTATAAATTTATTTTCAGGAATTGGTTCATTTAATTATGCAATGAAAAAATTTGATGGTGAATGTGTTTGAAGTTGTGAAAAAAACAGTTATAGCTTAGAAACTTATAAAAAGAACTTTGGAATAACTGCAAGTAAGGATATTAGAAACATAAATGTAAAAGAAATACCAGATCACGATATTCTTTTATGTTCTCTTCCTTCGAAAACATTTAATAAAACAACAGAAAAAAGCTGATATGAATACAGTGATACTGACTTATTATTTGAAATGACAAAAGTTATTGAAGCTAAAAGTCCTAAATATTTCTTATTTGAAAACATTAAAAACTTAGCAGTTAATGAAAAAGGAAATACTTGAAAAGAATTAAAATCAATCTTTAAAAAATTAGGATATGTAACAACTGAAAAGCCATTACTTTTAAGTCCTCATCATTTTGGAATACCTTATGCAAAGGTAAGTTCTTATGTTGTTGAAATTAAAAAAGAATTTGTGAAAGAAAATAGTTTAGAAATTAACTTTAAAAGAAAAGTTTCAAAGAAAAAGAATAGTATTGAAAACATATTTAATAACTCAGATGAATTTGATTTTAAAACATATGAAATAACACCTAATGAAAAAATTATTTTAGATGCTTGAAATGAATTTAAAAAAAACGTAAATATGGAAAATGTTGATTTTCCAATATGAATTGATTATTTTAAAACAGCAAGTAGAATAGTTCAACAAATGCCTTTATCAAAACAAAGTGTAATTAACAAAAACAAAGATTTATATATTAAAAATATTAAGTTTGTTGATTCTTGATTGGCTAAAAACTATGACATATTAAGAAATAAATCTTCTTATAGAAAACTTGATTGAAAATCAAATACAGATATCAAAAATATTTATGATGGATTAATTCAAATTAAAGCTTCTGGTATTAAAATTCAAAAGCCAAATGTTGTTCAAACAACAAACACTATTTCAGAAGTTCCAATTTATGGACCTTTTAAAAGAAGATTAACTTTAAGAGAATGTTCAAGATTAGCTAGTCTTCCAGAAGACTTTCAAATAAACAAAAACATCAAACAAGCTTATAAACAATTAAAAAATACAGTTAATGTAACTGTAGTTGAAAAAATACTTGAAAAACTTTTTGAATACAAATAATAAAAGGAAAACCCTATGGAAAATCATTACAAGAAAATAAGCAGTTTAATATACAACTCAACAAAACCTCCAGGAACAAGTATTGACAAAGATCTTGAATTTTACAAATCTCAATTACTTCCAATAGAAGGAAAAGTTCTTGAAGCTGGAGTTGGAAATGGAAGGTTATTTATACCTTTATTAAAATACAAAGTAGACATAGTTGGAATAGACAAATCTCAAGAAATGATAGATATTTGTAAAGAAAACTTAGAAAAAGAAAACTTACAAGCCGACTTAATTTGTGATGATTTAGAAAAATATGTAAGTGAAGATACTTATGAATATATAATAGTTCCTAATGCAAGTTTTAACTTATTAGAATCAAGACAAAAAGCTTTAAAAGTTTTAGAAAACTTTTATACATCTTTAACTAATAATGGAACTCTTATAATTGATTTAATACTTCCAATAGAATTCAAATCAGGAAGTTTTCATGAGTTTACTCATACAATAAATAATAAACAAATAGTTGTTAAAAACTTAGCAAAAGAAATTAATTGAGTAGAACAATACACAATTAATCAAATTGATTATTTTATAGGTGATCAATTGCAAGAAAGCCAAGAATTTAAATTATCTTGATATGGAACACAAGAATTTTGTGAAATCCTTTCTTCAAAAGGATTTAAAGATGGTACATTTATAATTATTTATGGAAGTAAGATAAACTTAAATGTAAAAACAATTACATTTATATTTAAAAAATAATAGGAAGGACTTAACAAATATGAAATTAGCTGTTGATATTGGTGGAACTTCAATAAGATTTGCATTAATAGACAATAACAAAATAATAAACAAAAAAGTTATTGATACTGATGGAAATAACATGAAAAAAAACTTACAAGAAATAAAAGAAACAGTTGATTCTTGAAACCATTCAATAGACTATATTGGTGTTTGTTGTCCTGGACCATTAGACTTAAAAACTGGAACCATTTTAATAACTTATAATTTACCTGATTGAAATCAAAAATGTGTTTTACAAGAATTTAAAGATTTATTTAATGTAGAAAATGTAAAAATAAACAATGATGGAAATGTAGCTGCTTTAGGTCAATATACTATAAGAAAAGATTTACATTCACTTTTATACTTTACAATTTCAACAGGAATTGGAGCTGGTTTTGTAAGTGAAGGCAAAATCTTTTCTGGATATAGTGGAACTGCACTTGAAATAGCAAATGCACTTCCGATTTGAAACAGTGAAAATGTGCAAAGAAGTGGAATAGAGTTTCAAGCAAGTGGCAAAAACATTTGTTTACAATTAAATAAACTTGGAGTACAAGTAATTGATACTCACCAAGCTTTTGAATTATACAAATCAAAAGAAAATGAAATAGTTAATAGTTTCTTTAAAGATATTGAAGAAAAATTAGTTAGTTTAATATCTTCTTCAATTTACTTTTTAAATCCAGAAATCATAGTAATTGGTGGAAGTGTTGCTATGAAAAACCAAGACTTTGTTGAACAAATTATGGAAAAAGTTTGAAAAACAACAGAAGATATTTTTTATAAAACTAATTTTGAATTTGCTATTGATCTAGAGGATTCAACTTTATTAGGATGTTGTGAAATGTAGAGAAATCTATATTTTTTTATTGTAAAAATATAATGTTATTTAATTTGGAGAAAACATAGTATTTTTTTCATTAAAAGGCTTGTAATAATATAAAAAAAACTTTATTATTAAAAAAGCGAGGTTTTTATGAAAGAAGTTAAATTTATAGATCTTTTTGCTGGAATTGGTGGATTTCATTATGCTTTAAAAGCAGCCTTAAAAGAAATTGACAAAAAAAATAATCCAAAATGTGTATTTGTAAGTGAAATAGATGATTATGCAAAAAAAGTATATTCAATAAACTTTAATTACAATATAGATGAAATAATAAATATTAGAGACGTTAAAAAAAGTGATATAGAAGATCATGATTTTTTATTTGCAGGTTTTCCTTGTCAAACATTTTCAAATGCAGGGAAAAAAATGGGTTTTTTAGATCAAATTAGAGGGACTCTTTTTTTTGAAATAGCAGAAATATTATCAATAAAAAAACCAAAGTATTTTATACTTGAGAATGTTAAACATCTTGTAAAGCATAATAATGGTGAAACATTTAATACTATTATTAATACTATTAATGATTTGGGTTATTTAACAACTGAAAAACCTGTCGTAATATCTGCTACACAAATAGGGGTACCTCAAAAAAGAGAAAGAGTATATATTCTTGGTGTTAGAAAAGATTTGGTTGAAAATAAAGAGTTTATAGATTCACCTAAACCATATTCGGAAATAAAATACTTTAGTAATGAAATAGTAGAAAAAAACGTAGATGAATTTTACTATGGTTTAGTAGAAGAAAAAGTAAAAATAGCAATAGAGGCATGGGGAGAGTTTTTAAAAAATGTAAAACCGCCAAAAGGAAGAACTATGCCTGTTATATGATTTGATTATTTATTTACAAATATAGTTGAAAGAAAAAAAATACTTAATAACAGCACTATTTCTGAATGAAGGAAGAAATACTTTAGAGATATGTGGGAAGTATATGATGATAATTCAACATATATTAATAAATGAAGAAAAAAATATAATGTAGATGAATGACAAGCTAGAGAAAAAAAATTTGAGTGACAAGCAGGTATTGGAAATTTTGACATAAAAAACTCTTTTATTCAATTGAGACAGTCTGGTATTAGATGCAGAAGAAAAGAAGATTTTCCAACTCTTGTTGCAATGGTACAAACACCTTTGATATTTGATGATAATAGAAAAAAGTGAAGATATTTAACTCCTAATGAAACTGGGAAATTACAAAATTTCTATAAAATTAGAGATGAAGATATTGATTTAGGTTTTAAATCTTATTCAGAATTATTTGGACGTTCGCAGAGACATGACTTTATTACTCAAAAACAATTTGGAAACTCAATAAATATAAATGTTGTGAAACAATTAATCATTTATATATTAAATAATTTTTGAAGTTAGGGGACAAAATTAAATGGGAATTTATAAAAATATAGTAGATGGTTTAGAAATTGAAGAAAATGTAAATGTATTTGATGAAAGACAAAAAAAATCAAGAGTTTTTTTTGACATATTTATAAAATCATTATATAAAAGAGTTAAAATGAGTACTCTTAATTTTAAATCTGACTCTAAAAAGTTATCTGAAAACTATTTAAAATTTGAATTTCAAAATAAAAATTACTTTATTAATATTGTTTATCTAAAAAACTCAGGTATATTTGGAAATAGCAATAAGAGATTTCAAGTTAAAAAGAAACTTTTTGAAGATAATTCTATAAATTCTTATTTTGCTCTTTTGAATATAGGTGAGGAAACTTTATTTTTTATTACTTCCGATATAAGTGAATTTATAAAAAGATATAAAAATAATTCAAATAAAAAAGATCAAAGTTATTCATCTTATTGAGTTAGTTATGAAGATATATGCAACTTTGTTTTAAAAAACACTAATATTGAATTTTTTGTCGATCATAAGGGAACAATATTTTCAAAAAATTTAGAAGTTCTTATTGATGCTTACTTAAGTGGTAACGTAATTACAAACAAAAAAAATGTAATTGAAAATTTTGAGGATATAGAAAATGATGATTTTTTTGATTATGTAAAATTAATTGAAGAATCTATTGAGGACTTTGATCAGAAAAATATTATGAGTGTGGATTACAATAATAAACTTAAAAGAGATAGCAAAATAGTTTCTGATTTTTTGATTGCAAATCAATTTTGTAGAGCTTGTTCAACAAAGTCTACTTTCACTAAAAAAAATGAATTAATTCAGTATTTTGAGGTTCACCATTTTATACCTTATAACAACAAGACACAAATGAATTTTATAAAAACACTAGACTCAAAAATCAATTTAGTAACTCTATGTCCTAATTGTCATAAAAAAATACACCTTTCTTCAAAAGAGGAACAAGAAAAACTTATAAGAGATATAGCGGAAAAAATAGTTACAGATGAATTTAAAGATGTCTATCCTGAATATAATATAGAAAAACTGATAAAATGATATCAAGACTTATTTAAAAGGGGTTAGGAATAATTATGGAAAATAAATATGAATTAGACTTTAGACCAGACACAAGTATATATGCCACATATAAAAGGTTGAGTTATACACAACCATATGCATTAGCTGAATTCGTGGACAACTCAACGGCAAGTTTTTTTGAAAAAAAAGCTGAGATCCAACAGTACTATAAAAATAATGATAAAGAATATAAATTAAAGATTTATATTCTTTATACTAATTCTGGTAAAGATTCTACTTTGCAAATAGTTGACAACGCTTACGGTATGGAATTGGAAAACTTTAAAAGAGCTGTAATACTTGGTAAACCACCTAAAAATAAAGGTGGTAGAAACGAATTTGGAATGGGTTTAAAAACTGCGGCCACTTGATTTAGTGATAAATGAACAGTTGAGTCTTCTAAATTAGGATCGAAAAAAAAATATAGAGTTGTAATGGATATTGAGAAAATTTCTAAAGAAAGTCCTGATTTTATACCTATTGATGTAGAAGACGAAATAACCTCAAAACACTATACAAAAATCACTTTAGAAAATTTGAATAAACCAATAAGGACAAAAAATCAAAAAGAAAATCTTGTTAATTTGTTAACTGGTATATATAGAAGAGACATAAGGAGTAATGATATTCAAATAGTTTATGCAGAGTTAAAAGATAAAAAAATGATGGATTATAGTGGTATTGAATATGAAAAATTATCTCTTGTTCCAGCATTGAAATTTGAAGATGTCGAACCCAGAGTTGTTCAACCTGGTGAAATTGAAGGAATAGTAAGACCTACAGTCTGTACAAAAACTATTGATGGATCTTTTGAATTTGAAGGAGAAATATATCCGGTCAAGGGATTTGTGGGTATTCGTAAGGAAGGTTCAAGAAGTAAAGCAGGATTTACACTTTTCAGAAGAGGTAGAGCAATTATAGGTGGTTTTGAAAATAACTATAGACCTAAAGAAGTGTTTGGTGATCAAAGTAGTTTCTCATATCAAAGACTATATGGGGAATTAGATTTAGACACTTTCCCTGCAAATCAAGCTAAAGATGGATTTAGTTGAGATGATGGTTTAGAGGATGCGTTTAAAAATTTTATAGCTAGAGAAACAGCAAAATTAAAATCTTGATCTATGATTTTGAGAAAAGTTGAACCATCTCCTATATCTAAAATATCTTCTAACGAAATAAAAAACTCTAATGATCAAATTATGAAAATGCTTGGAAATGATGTACAGAAAATAATAAGTGCAAACAATAAGAAAGAATATGAACTAGCATCACATGAATTTGATGGTAACCAAAAAAAAGTTAATGACGATAGAGAAGAAAGTGTAAAAGAATTAGACAATATAATGTATTTGGAAAAAGGCAAAAAACTAAAAATGACTATAGATGATAACCAAAAACCAAAAGACTGAATAACTATAAAAAGAATTGATGATGCAAAAGGTTATTTTGAAGTTGTTATTCACATAGAACACCAGTTCTTTAAACCTTATACAGAAATGCCTGATTTTATAATATTTATTAAGACTTTCTCTTTTGCATACGTTGCTGCAATTATCAAATTAAGAACTGAGTCAATAGATTCAAAAGTTGACCCATTAAAAATAACAAAAGTAATTAATAGTTATCTATTAAACTATATTGAAAATAACTAAGAGGTATTAAAATGAGTGATTTTATAAGTAACTTTAAAAAAGTTTATATTCCAAAAATTGGAGAAGAAGGAACATTAGAAATTCTTGAAAAAGCTCAAGACATTGTTGGTGAGTGTATAGATGATAACTTAATTACAAAAAATAATGTTGGAGTTATCGTTGGAAAGGTACAGTCTGGAAAAACTTCAAATTTTTTAGGAGTTATTTCTGTTGCTTTTGAAAGGGGATTTGATACTGTTATTATCCTTGGTGGTTGAGACAAAACTTTGCTTAAACAGAACTTTATAAGAGCAAAGGAGGTTTTTGGTAATTTCAAAAGAAAAGGTGAAATAAAACAATTAAGTAAGGTTTTTAAAACGGAAATATTTGATAAACCTGAAAATATAACAGAAGGATCTGATGCCAATTTTTTTGATCCAGAAGAAAACAAAAAGGCAATCGTAACTATTTTAAAACAAATAAAACACCTGGAAAAAACTATTAATTCAATAATTAAAAATAAGGATATTTTTGACAAGAGAAAAGTGCTTATTATTGATGATGAAGGTGATCAAGCTAGTTTGGATGGTAATTTTACAAAAAGAGAAAAAGGTAAGGAACAAACAAAAATAAATAAGCAAGTTACAGAGCTTACTAAAAACTTAAAAAATTTTGCCTATCTTACAGTTACTGCGACACCTTATGCCAATTTGCTTCTTGAAAAACAAGAGTTACTTTCTCCTAAATTTATTAAATTAACTAAACCAGGAAAAGGATACTGTGGTCTAGAAGAATTCCACTTAAGCGAAACGAATAAATATATTGAGATAATAAATGACATCAATGGAGAATTGTTTGAAGATGAAAGATATGAAATGGAATCTCCAGATTCATTGAAAAGATCTATATCATATTTTTTGTGTTGTATCATTGATCATTTAAAAAAAGGCACACCACTAAAAAAATATGAAATGCTTATTCATATTGAAAGAGTAACTAAAAAACAGTCAACAATAAGAAGTCAACTAAACAAAATGCTTAGTGAATATAGGGAATATTCTCAAGATGAACAAGACATAGATTTTCTTATGTTTAAAGACTTTATAAATGAAGGATTTAGAATGCTCTTTAATAGGGAATTAGATTTTTCAAATCAGGAAGATAAAGAATTTATTCAAAAGTTCAAAGATATACTTGGTGAAGTTCATATTCGTTTAATAAACGGAACGAAAGATGCGCTTAAAATACAAGAAATAGAGGATAATTACATTATATATATTGGTTCTGATTTGCTACAGCGAGGGGTTACTTTGGAAAATTTAATTGTAACTTACATAACTAGAATAGCAAATAAAAATAATGCAGATACTGTTTTACAAAGAGCTAGATGATTTGGTTATAGAAAAAAAATATTAGATTATATAAAGATTTTCACCACCGAACCTTTAAAGGAAATGTACCTTATGATTGCTAATTTAGAAGAAAAATTATGACAGGAACTTGAGCAATTTGAAGCTGGAGATACAGATATAGACACTTTTCTTGGTAATTTATTGTTTTCTTTGCCAAAAGAGGAGAGAATAACAAGACCAAATGTAATTAAAACAAGATACATATGTATCAAAAAGTGACAAACACAAAATATATTTCATGATACAAATAACTTAGAATGAGATTACGAGTCAAAACTTAGAACTGAAGGTAGAGAAGAAATTTATGGTAAAAGTGTTAATAGTAAATATATTGAATATGCAGATTGAGAAGAGTTCTCAAAAAACGAGAATATTGAACAATTTATTCTAAACAAAATTGACGTTGATTACTCTCAGTTACTAAAAGGTAAAAACTATAAAACTAAGAAAGTTAAAACAATCTTAATCAGATCAGATCAAGATGAGCAAGTACGTACCTTACATGGTGAAAAAGATATATTCACTCTTTCTGCTGCTGGTAAAAGAAGTGATGAAAAATTTGATGAAGATAAATATTTTGGTGATTCAAATCTTCAAAAATATTCATCTAATGAAGATAAAATTCTTATTGTCATTTATAAAATAAGATTCAAAAAAAATGGAGAGAAATTGCCAAATGAGCAATTAGCATATAATGTTTACTTTCCTGGGATAGAGGTTGAAGGTTATGCAAGAGGTTAAAAAAATAAGGGTTGCTTGAACATATAGAGATGAATATGTCTGTGTGGAAGCTTTCTTTAAATATATAGACTATAATATGCCTCTGAAATTTGTTCGAAAAGAAATTATGGAATATATATTAAATAATGTTGAAGATTTTAATGTTAGGACAAAAGAATCTTGATCTTTTAAAATAGATAATATACATTATTTATTTAGAGTTTGATGTGGATTACCGAAAGCAGGATTAAAAGGTAAAACAAGTCTTCAAGTAAATATAATGGATGAGTTCTTTAAAAAGAGCAAGTTTAATGGAAATACTAGTTCATTTTCTGAGGAATGATATAAGAGTTGAAGAACAAAAAACTATAAACTAAAAAAATACAATCCCAAGAAAGATTTGAAAGAGATTACAACAATAAAAATGGTTAGGAATAAAAAAATAATAGATGATTATTTAAAAGAAGTTAGTCATTGCGAAAGTTGTTTAAAAAATAAAACTTTTATAAAGTTTTCTGATAGAAAAATGTATTTTGAAGTTCATCATTTTATTCCTTATAATGAAAAAGTTCAAATTGATTATGATATAAATTTGGATAATTACTATAATTTAATAGCCTTATGTCCAGAGTGTCACAGAGCTATACATTTATCAGAAGATAGAGATGAAATAATTACTAAATTATTCAATGAAAAAATTAAGAGTAAGGAATTCAAATCATTTTTTGGCGAAGGTGGTATTAAAAAAATTATAAGAAACTATGAGACTACATATGGTATTCAGAAAAGTAATGGAGATAAAATTAAGGATAATGTAGATGAACTATTTGAATTCGTTTAAATCGAGGATAAAAATAAGTGGGTAGAAAATAAATCAATTAAATATAAAAAAAATGCTATAAAAAGCAGTTTTTATTTAGATTAAGAAATTAAAGGTGATTTAAGTTATCTGTAAATACGCAGTTAAACATTTTGCACATATATGTGCTCTATACCTAAAAAAACAAAAAAAGAATTAGATGAAAAAGAAATTGAAGGATTTAAAATAGAATTTAAGACTTTAAAAGAATTAAATTCTCCTTATATTATTAAAGTTTATTCTTATTTAGAAGAAGAAAATAGTTATATTATGGAGTATCTTGACTATAATCTCGAAAATTATTTGAAAAAATATCCAGACTTATCTTTAGAATATAGAAAACTTATGGGAATTCAATTAATTAAAGGAGTTAAATATATTCCTTTTAAATAATTATTTAATAGAGATTTACCTCCTAAAAATATTTTAATAAAAGACTATGATAGTTTTCCATTATTAAAGATATCAGATTTTGGATTAGTTAAAGTACCAACAATTGAGCAAACTAGTATAAATACAATAATGAAGGATTCATTTAATGATCCTTCATTATTGGTAGATTGTTTTAAAAATTATGATTTAAAACATGAGTTATATTCATTTACTAATAATTTAATATTTTTAGTAACTAGTAAAACAAATATTATTGAAATTAATAATGAAAAGATAATTAATTTTATTAATAAAGGTATGAAAGAAAGATTTGAAAATATCGAAGAATTAGAGAAGACTTTCATCTCTATCTTCAATTCTTAATTACATTTATGTGTTATTAAATTTATAATGTAAATAGAGCACTGGCAGCGCTAGGACTCTATTTTTTTGTTTAAATTAATATTTTAGTAACTAGCAACTGCTAGTTTTTTATTTATCTTTATTAAATTTTCCTTGGGGAAAATAGAAAGGAAAACTATGAAAATAACTCCTGGAGTTATTTTTAAAAATTTAAATTTTAATCAACCAATTGATCCATTAACAAAAGAGGTAATAAATAAGATTAAAAAGTCTAGAGATAATTATTATAGGTCTAGAGATTATTTAAACTATATTTCTAGACCTGATGCTGTTTTTAATCTAGATATTGATGATGAACAAGTAAAACTATTAGATAATTTAAGAACTGGTTCAAGAGAATAAAAATTTAAATATAATAAAATGCTTGAAGAAATTAACAAAAACTTTAAGAGTACTGGAATTTATTGAAAAAAATGACTAATGATTATAGAAGAAGTAAAAGAATTAAGAAAAGATATGAAAAATTTAGATGATAAGCAAGTTTTTTGAGATGCTATTATCTCTTTTTCAGATGATTTTATTAAAGAGAACAATCTTTATAATCCTGAAAAAGTTCAAAAATCATTAAACATTGAACTTAAAAGTTTTTTTAGTGACAATGGTATGGACTTTGAAAAAGTAAATTGATTTTTTTCAATGTATACAAATACAGATAATAATATTCACTTGGGGTTTTTTTTAAAAGGAACCTACAATTTATTAATATGTTTTAGATAGCAATAAAAATAAGGTTTAAAATAAGTAAGGCAAACCCAAAAGAAGAAGAGTTTGAAAACAAAATGGTATTTTTTATTCTAAAGCTGAGTTTAGAGCCAGATTAGATATAAATATCAAAAATCAGCAAAAATATAATTCTAGATTTTTAGAAAGTCAACATAATTTAAGAGAAAAATTTGCAATATCATGAGATCAATTTTCTAATAATGTAAATACTTCATGAAAAGATGCAAAACAAATTTATGTAGATATTAATAAAAGTAAAAATAATTCAATTAATAAAATTGAATTATTTTCTAATCAATTAAAACAAAAATTAGACTAAATTTTGGAACTTTTAAAGATATTCATTTAAACAAAATTAATTAATAAGTTCATTACCCCCTTACTTTTTACCACAGTCAAAAATTGATATAAAAGAAGTTGATAATATCTTTTCTTGTATCTATATGCCAAATTATATGATTTTTAAAACTAAAAAATGAAAAACTTATATAAATGACTTTTTATGTAAGATTGAAGAATATAATCTTTTAGAGCATTTTTTAAAATGCTCATTTTTTTATAAATAATAATAAGTATGAGCTTATTAAAAAACTTGAAAAGTTATTTTCAAAAAAGTTTACATGAATACAAAATTTTTAAAAGGCATAATAAAAAAAGAGAAAATTATTCTCTTTTTTTATTTTATTTCTTACATTAATTCTTCTTTAGCAACTCATGCTGTAGTTCCAATCACAGCACTACCAGCAATTGCTGATAATGAAAGTATAATGATTGGCGTAGTTTGATTTGTTTTTGACATTATAGCTGAAATTATAAACATTAAAACCACAAACAGAATAACTAATGCAACTAAAATATGTGCATAAGTTGCAATTTTATTTAGACTATCAATATCTTTGAAATTTAAAGCAATCATCAATATAGAAACAACTAATCCTAAGATAGAAAAAGTCATTAATAAAATTGCTCAAATTTTAATTTGATTACCAGGAAAACTACTTGCAGAAAATCATCCAAATAGTTGCAAAGTATTTTGTTTTAAAAAGAACATTAATATTGAAAATAATGTTAAAACTAAAAAACTTATTGTCATTGATAATCAAGATATTTTTATATTTTTCATATATGAATCCTTTCTTTAAGATATATTAAAAATAAATCTTAAAGAAATTATACATACTTTACAAAAAATAGTCTTAATTTTAAATTATAATTAAATCTATAAAAAATTTTTATAGAACATTATAACTATTTATATATTTGCTAATCTTATAGATACTTTTAAAAAATGAATATTTATTAGATAAAGTTTATCAAAAATATGTAAAAATTTAAAAGAAAAAACAGATTAAAATAACTGAAGAAATTGATCAAGAAATATTAAATCAAAACAGATATAAATCAATAAAATTAAAATACTTGAAACAAAATTAGGAAACTAAAAGATAAAAATATGGCAAAATTTAAAAATAAAGAATTTAAATTAAAAATGTGTAAAGGTATTTATGAAGTTGAATTAAAAAAAACACTATTTTTAGAGTATTTTTTTAATATTATTTTTTGATATTATTACCTGAAAAATTGTGTTTACAATCCTTAAATTTATGATTACTTCCAGTTCCTTGACATGAACATTGACATGCATGACAAGATAAAACGCAATTTGACATATTCTAACTTCCTTTTATTATGATTATAAATCTTTTAGATCTAATAGAGTTTTAGGAATAGAAAACAAAAATATTAAAAAAATATTTAAATTAGTCAAAAGACAAAATATTTTAGAAAAAAGACAAGCAAATTTATTATCAAAAGTAAATAAGAATAATAAAACTAAAGAATAATAAAAAAGTATGTTTAATACATACTTTTTTATTATAATAAGTTTAAATATTAAAGAAAGGAATTTTAATATGTCAATATTTAGAGAGTTGGTTGGTTGCTAGGAGTTCCTACAGCAGAACAAAGACAATATTCAAAAATGTTAAAAGAAGATGAAAGAAAAAATATTCAGAAATTAAAAGAGAAAGCACAGTTAAAAATTGAAAAAGAAGAAAAATTTAAAGATTTAGATCTTTCGTATAGAGTTTCTGATTTAATAAATAGTTTTCTTGGTAAAGACACAAGATTAAGTATTAATTCTAATTCTTATAAAATGTTTGAAATAATAGTCTTTAAATATATTGATGATTTACTAGAAGAGTTAAACTCTAAGTTTAACTCTCTTCTAGATCAATCTTATTTAAGTTTAAATGGTAAAACTATTCAAGTTAATTTGTGTAGTTATGAGGAATTAAAAATTTTAGAGCCAGAATTAAATAAAATTAAGTTACAAAAATTAGAAGATATTAAAAATAACTACATTAAGATTTGACAGAAAAAGAAAACTGTAGAATAATTACAAGAAGTATACGAGTTAGCTATTTTAAATGAAAATAAACAACCAGAGATTAATAAAATTGAGTCTCTTGAAAAAGAAAAAAGAATACTTGAATTAGAAAAAGAAATTAGGGAATTAAAAGAGAATAGAGAAAGACGGAGGAAGGAATTGTGAATGAATTTAATTATAAAAATGCTTGTTTTTATATTTTTTTAATAAAATGAATGGATAAGTTTAAAAGTATGTTGGTGAAATCATAATGGAAATAATAATATTAGTATTATTAACACTTCTTATAATTCTTTGCGTTATTTTAATAATATTATTTTTATTTAAAAAAAATAATATTAAAGTAGAAGGTGTTGATAAAAGAGACCTTGAAATTTTTCAAGCACAGCTCTCTGAGGTTAATGTCAGATCCGATGCTCAGTTAAAAGAATATATTAATAATTTAAGTAATACCAGCAATGAAAAACTTAATAATTTTGAACAATCTTTAAAAGAAATGGTATTGAAAAATGCAACATCAAATGTTGAAGGTATGAATAACTTAGGTGAAAGTGTTAGAGATTTCATTTTAAAACAAACTCAATCAACTGAAGAAAAAATGAATTTAAAAAATAAAGAAGTTAGAGAAATGCTTACAAAAGTTACCGAGCAATCAGCTCCAATTATTGAAGTTAGAGAAAAAGTTTTTAAATTAGATAATTTACTTAGCCAAAATAATAAAGCAGGTAAGGCTGGGGAATATTTATTAGAGAGAATACTTACAAACATTACAGGGATAAATAAAAATAATAATTTAATTTATGAAAGACAATACAAATTAATAAAAAAAGATGAAGGAAAGGGACTTGTTGTTGACTTATTCATTAAAGGTGATGGAAGTAAATTTGTAAACATACCTGTAGATTCTAAATTTCCTTTTAATGCTTATCAAAGTCTTTTAAATTATGAAATTACAAGTGATGAGTTTAAGAAAAAAGAAGCAGAATTTAAAGAGCATGTTTTAGAAAGGGTTAAAGAAACCTCTAAATATGTAAGTGAAGAAGACAAAACTGTATATTCTATTATGTTTGTTCCTAGTGAGGGAATTTTCTCTTATATTAATTCAATGCCTAAAATAATTGATAAGGCTTTTAACAGTAAGGTTATTATTGCTGGGCCAAGTACTCTTATAGCAATAATTGAATCAATTGATAAGTACATGAGTTTATTTGATAATATAAATCAATACGACAAAAAAATTGATGGTTTAGGTAAAATTATTAAATATATTGATAACTACGATGAAGAAATGAATAAATTGTTTAAATCAATTGAAGAAATGACTAAACATTACGGACAGATAAAAATTAAGGAAAAATCTTTAAGAAACAAATATGAAAAATTAGTTAAATAAAAAATAATTTTTCATATTTAAATTATTTTTTATTTACGAAAATCTTAATGAATATAATTTTCTTACATATGTTATAAAATATTTATATAAATAAATGTTTTAAAAAGAAATAATCAATGGATTAAAAGATATAAATATTGATAATTATGTTTAAAAAAAATCAACTCAATATAAATATTTAAAATTGTTTTAAAATATTATAAAAATGATATAAAAGCATAAATTATATAAAAACAAATTATAGTTTTTTTAAATTGCTATTTCTATTTATTTAGATCATCAAAAGAATATTAATTTATTAAAATTTGCACTATACAATTATTCTAATCATAAAAAAATCAATTTCTATAATTGAAGGATTAAATAAATTTAAAAAATATGGAGATAGAATCAATGGAATTTAATTTATTACCATTTACTTTGAAAATTGCATTTATAATATTAAATATAATGTATTTATTTATAATCATATTTAATATACAGGATTGAATAATTCCTGCATTTTTTGTTTTAGGTATATTAATTCTATCAATAATAAATAAAAAAGTGTAACGTATGTTATACTTAATTTAATAAAATAACACAACGGAAGAAAAGAATTGCTTAATAATTGATTATTATGTTATTCTTTAATTAGATAAATATTAAGTTTCTCTTCACATTAAAACTTAAATAGTAGTTATTTTTAATTATTATTAATTAATAGTATTAATACTGCTTTATTATTTTATAATGTTGATTGAAACTCTTTAAAAAGGAGTTTTTTTATTTATGGAATATTATTGTTCAAAGACTTATTATGGAGATATGGTAAGGACTAGTATATTGCCTTTAAGTAGTTATGAGAGTAATTTGCGTAATAAGGGTGGTGTTAAAAATACTGGTAAAAATAAAGAAAAATTAAATAATAGTAAAATTCGCAGTAAAGGTAGATTTATTAGAAAATCATTTCATAACTTTTATAACCAAAAAACATTATCATTTCTTACTCTCACTTATGCAAAAAATATGCAAGATATTAAACAAGCTAAATATGATTTAAAGTTATTTTTTCAAAAATTAAAATATTGATTTTATAGCGAAAAGCGATCTAAATTTCGTAAAAACCAAGAATTAAAATATGTATCTATATATGAATATCAAAAACGTGGAGCAGTTCATTTCCACATAATATTAAATGTATATATTCCTAACTCTATAATTCTTACTTATTGACCTCATGGTATTAATTGAAATGTTAAAGTAAAAGGTGGAACAACAGGAAGAAAAAAAGTAGTTAAATATTTATCTAAATATATGAGTAAAGTAAATAAATTGGACTCAAAAGATTTAAATAAATATGATTTAAATATCAAGTCTTATCATTTTAGTAGTAATTGTTCTAATCCTAAAACTAAAATTGGAGTATTAAATATTAATCCTAATGATTTAACTCAATTTATGGTTAAAACAGAAAATTTATATTTGTTTAAATTAAGCAGTAAATGTGATTTTTTATTTGGTTTAGTTTGTGATAGATTAAAAATTTTTGATTTTGAAGTTGATTTAGATCCATATATTCATATAGCTATAAAAATGAGGCAGGCAATAATTGATGGTTATGCTACTTATTTACCTGATAAATATTCATATTGAATGAAAAAAGGTAGGGAAAAAATAAAAGAACATGAACAAGATATTATTTTAAACAAAAAAGGTTTAGTTATAAATTAGTTACCCAGCGCCTTAGCGCCATTTGCCGTTATTAAAAAAATGTTATTTAAGAGCTTATATATTTTTACGGGCTTATAAAGTTAAAATTTGTTTGTGTGTTATTTTATGTATCTTTATAGGTCCATAAAAGTATATAAGCAAGAAGGGTTGTGATTAATGATAAAAAAATGTTATTAAAAGTTTAAGGTTTTTTAAATGCCTTAAAAATTAAATTATTAAATTTCTCTTCACAATTTTAAGATATTTAAAAAATTTTAAAATTGTATCTATAGTTTTACTATAGTAACTAAAAAATATTTATATTTAACTTTCCTGGCAATTTATAATTTTTAATTATAAAAAAGTTAAATTTGTGGCAATAGATATTTTTCCTACGATATAAATATATTTAGATTAAATATATAGTTAAATTGCTTATCTCTGATTTTAAAAAATAAGCAGTTTAAATGAAAAAAGCACCTAGAAATTACCGCCTAAAAACCTACCATAAATAAAAATAAAAAAAGCACAAGATTTACCAACTAAAACAAAAAAAACACTATAAATAGTGCTTTTAGTACTATTTCCTCTTCACAAAAAATAATACCAATTTAAATTTATCAAAAAAAAAAAAAAAAACAAGTTAAGAAAGAAGTTGAATATATGCCATGAATAAAAATTAATCAATTTTGTAATGATTGTTATAATAAAGCTCAACAACAATCATATACATTAAAATATAGTTGTCGTTCAAATGAAAGTATTTCAAAATATCAAAGATATAAAAATTTATGTTTATGTAATAATTGCGATTGTCAACATTTAGCAGCACCATATAAAGATATATGTACTTGTTGTAAAATGAAGGTTTATTGTGGATAAGGAGTGATTATATGTTTTTTTCAATTTTCTTTAGTTTTATAGTATCTTTATTTTCAGCATTGCCATTAACTTTAGATGTTGGTACTAAAATAGGAGTTAGAAATAGAGTAATTAATGAAATTAATACTTTTGCTTCTGTTCATCCTGAAAATATTTCTTATGAAGAAGTTGGTAAATATGATGTTCAATCTCAATTAATGTTAAGGTCTGATTTTTTTAATCAAGGTATAAACCCTAAAAATTATGCTTTTTCTATTGGTTTAACTCCATTAAAAGATTTTAACGATATTAGTACTTGATTTAATTCTAGTTCTATTAATAGTGATAATACTAATTATTGAGTTAAAAAATGAGTTCTTTATTTTTATATCCAATTAAGTAGTGATAGTTTTTATGATTTGGATTTATTAATTAAAGATAAAGAGTATTTTTCATTTCAAATTTATAAAGATAAATTTAGTTTATTAGATGTTGTTAATAATAAAAAATTTGAATTTAAAGTTATTGGTGGTTCTGGGAAAGAAAATATTTATTATGATTTTTTTAATGTTTTATTTACTCCCTTAATTGAAAATCAAAGTCCATATAGTTTCAATAGTTCTAGATTAGTTTTTAATTTTGATTTTGAAAATGCTTTAAATAAGTTTTTTGATAAGTATAAATTAAACCAGGAATATAATATTAATGAAATTATTAATCTTTTTAATAGTTTTTATAGAAATTTAGTTCAGTTTATTTTTGATTTAGATCCAGATACAAATGTTATTATGAATATGCCTTATAGTACTGTTTTAAAAAAGCATTTTATTAATTACAATATTTTTATAAAAAATGGTTTTAACCTTTATCCAAAAGGATTGTTAGTAAATATGGATAAAAGAATGGTAGAAGGAAATGAAGTTTTACCTTTTAGTTTTCAAGCTAAATATGATAATATTTCAAACATTATTTATGATTCTAATCAAAATTATTATCAATTTTTAAATAGTAAAAGTTCTATTTTTGACTATTCCACTGGTTCTTCTAATACTAATATACCTGATATTGAATTAGTAAATTATAAAATTAAAGAGCAAATAAAAGGTTTTAATTCATTTTCTACAATTTTAGGATTTAATAGTAATTCAACAGATAGAATTAAAAATATAATTTTAAGAGATTTAAATTTTACTATTTACAATTCTAATGACTGAAATAATGTAGTTCAAAATCCCAGTGGAAATTTTAATATTCCATATATGACATGTTCTTTAACTAATCTTTTTGGTTGTGTTACTAATGCTGGAATATATTTAATAAACACTGTTTTAGATTTTACAGGTTTTAATAAGATTACAGGACCTTTAATTCAGTCTTTAGTTGGTACAACAGAGTTATTAAAATCTATTCAAAATTTATTTGCTTTTAACGTTACTTTTTCCTTAATGGTTTATTCTATTATTACATTGGCAATAGCTATTGCATTGGGTAAAATATTTTAGAAAATATTCCAATGTATTTTTTAAAATTTACCATAAACATTGATTTATTTTAAATGCTTCCTGGAACATGTTAAAAAATAGCTAATGAAATTTAAAGAATTTTTTTTCAAAAATACTAATATTAATACCTTTTAATTAAGGTATTTTTTTGTTATTCTTTTAAAAAGGAGAAAAAATTATGAAAAAATTATTATCTTTATTTGGGGCTATAAGTTTAGTTCCTGTCTCTAGTGCTGTTGTTGTGTCTTGTAATGATAAAAATATTAGTACTAATATGGTTGAAATAAGAGACATGAGAAATAATTATGTTGATACTGTTGATAAAACAACTGTTAAAGATTTTAAGTTATATGGTGGTATTCAAGGTGGTACAGATATTAGTTTATATTTATTTTTTAAAAATAGTCCTCAAAAATATTATCCTAATTTAATTGGTACTAAAGAATGATTTAATAAGTATTTAAATAAATTAATTTTTAATATAGAATAGAAAAAACACAAAAACTTTATGTTTTGTGTTTTTTTTGTTAATATTTATTTAACGTTGTGTAGCACGCGTAGCGTGCTTACGGGCGCACTTGCGAAGCAAGTCGCCTTACTTGAGGTAAATAGAGCACTAGCAGCGATAGGACTCTATTTTTTTGTTTAAATTAATATTTTTGTTTACTAGTAGCTGCTAGTTTTTTTTATTTATCATTATTAAATTTTCCCCAGGTAAAATAGAAAGAAGGTATATATAAAAAAATTACAATTTTTAGTAACAAAAAATACTATAGATAATATTAATATACTGATTCAAAAATCACATGAAACAGGAATTAGTTCTAGATATGATGATCCAATTTGAGTTCAAACAATTAATGATATTTTAAAACAAGAAAAAATTACTAAAAACAATAGTGATTATAATGATCTTTATTATGAAATAGAAGAAAGTTTGATTGATATTTATCAAAAAATAGAAACTACAAATCCTTCAACTCCAATAAAACCAGTTAAGGTTATCTATGAATTAGAATTAGAAAATGACATGGAAATAATATAAAAAAATAGAAAGGAATTATTTAGGAAAAAATTAATATTAAGTTTAGTGTTATGTTTAAATTTAGCTTATGTTCCAACAAAAACAGCTTTTTTTGAAAATAATAAAGTAAATAATTTAGATTATAAAACGAACGAGTCAATTACAAATTACAATTGTTAAAATTTGACCACCCAAAACTTATTTGTTAAGATAAAAAAGTTAGGGGGTTTTATATATGCTACTTTTAACTGATGAAGCAAGAATTCTTGCTGGAACAATTCTTGGTTGAATTGGTTTTGCAACAAGTTTCTCAATGTTGTTGCCACAAGTGGTAAAAGTTTGTGTAACTAAAAACACTAAATCTCTTTCTCCTATAATGTTTTTCTTAACATTTTTAAATGCATGTATATGAACTTGTTATGCGTTCTTTACAAAAGAAACACCAGACTTACAAGTTGGTTGTGCTAATTTAGCTGCAATGGCAGCTTCATTATTTATCTTAATCTTTATTATTTCAAATAAAATAAAAGATAAAGTAACTTTAAATAGACTTAAAAAAGACAAAAAAATAAATGAAAATTTAGAAGAAATGTCTGTAGTTGAAATACAAAATGAAAATGAACTTTTAAGTGAAGAAATCATAAGCATGCAAAAAGAAATTGAAAAACTAGAAGAGAATGTAGAAGAACTTGAAGAACAAGTTGAAGAACTTGAAGAACAAGTTGAAATATTAGAAGAAAAAATAGAGGAATAATTCCTCTATTTTTTAAACGAATTTTATATTTTAAAACCCTTTTTAATTTTCAATTATTTTGATTTAAATTTTTTTCATAAATTTATAATCATTATAAGTTATTTTTAAATGACTTATAACAGTTTAATGAAAAGGAGGGGTTCATTTTGACTGCTGCAAGTGAAGTTTTTCTTGATTTAAATGAATTTAAATTAAAAAGAAGAAAACTAACTTTTGTAAAGTGAAAAAAAGCAGAAGACTTTCTTTCTTTAATAAAAGAAGGTTTTATTTCAAAAGGTAAAGTCTTAAAAAGAAGTAATAATCAAGAAGTGATAAAAGGTGATCCATCTTGATTGGTTACAAACAGCTTAGGTATTCAAGATTTTGATAGAATAAAAGTATTTTTTGAAGAAACTAAAGATGTAATAATTGGATCAAATAATATAGTTTGTTTTGTTGTTAATGCAAAACCAAGACAAAGAAAAATAACTTTAAACTTTGTTAGGTTATTTATAAATGGTTGTGGAGAAAACATGACAGTTAAAAGTAAAATATTAAATAGACAAAAAATTAATTTTTAAAAATACATCTTAGCACATGAAGATGTATTTTTTTTTTTTTTTTAATTAAAAATATTGTTTTACTTGCTTAAATTTTTTTTTAGTTTCATATAAACAAATTAAAATTATTATTTGGATTTATAATCTATACATACTTGAATAAATGTGTGTCAGGTACTTCAAAAAAGTATGGAGGATATATGAAAAAATTATTAGGATTATTAGGAGCAGCTGGTTTATTTGCTACAACAAGTGCAACAGTTGTTGCTTGTGGTGGAGAAAAAACATCAGATTTAAGTGTTACTTTAAAAGTTGGTGAATTATCAAAAGATATTACTGTTAAATCAGACAAAATCACAGATGGTGGAACAGTAACAACTAAATTAGTTGAAGGCACTGTTTTAACAGTTGCTGTTAAAGAAATTAAAGCAGGAACAACAACATTAACAATTTCAACTACTGAAGATAAATTAACTGAAAAAGATATTAAAGAATCAGTTAAAGTTTTATTTAAATCTAAAGGGGCCACATCAACAACTGAAATAGATTCAGTTAGTGTAACTGTTAAGGCTAAAGAAAAAGTTCAAGAATTGAAAGATCTAGCACAAGTTAAATTAACAGGATTTACTGCAACAAATGATACAACAAACCAAAATGTAATTGATGCTTTAAAAGAAGTTGATGGATTATCAACAATTTCTGAAGCTAATGATGTTGAAATCAAAAAAACTGAAGCAACTAACCAAACAGCTGGAAACATTACAATTACAGCAAAAGATTCTTCAAAATTAGTAAAAAATAGTCTAAAATTAGAAATTGCTAAATTAGAAGTAACTAAAATTAAACTATCAGAAGTTAAATTAACAGGATTTACTGCAACAAATGATACAACAAACCAAAATGTAATTGATGCTTTAAAAGAAGTTGATGGATTATCAACAATTTCTGAAGCTAATGATGTTGAAATCAAAAAAACTGAAGCAACTAACCAAACAGCTGGAAACATTACAATTACAGCAAAAGGAAGCTCAACTTTAGTTGAAGGTACTTTAACATTAAATATTGAAAAATTATCAGAATAATATAAATTAATATATTTAGTTTTACAAATACAAAAAAATAGCACCTAGTGCTATTTTTTATTTATCGAATATAACATTTTTGTTAATTACAAATTCATAAGCTGGCAATTTAAATTTTCTACCACTTACTTTATAAACTGCTGATTCATTTTTCTTGCTTTTTCTTAAGCTGATTGATAAATTATCTTTAGTTTTAGTAAATTTTGGCTCTGAATTATCTGTTTTTTCTTCACTTATAAATCTTTCAATTTCTTTTTTGGTATTATAGAAAACTAATTGAGCATTTTTTATATCTTTATCATTTAAACTAAATAACTTATAGTTTAAAACTTTGTTTGTATCTTTTTCAATCATAATTACCAAGTAGTTTTTCAAAATTATATCTTGATAGAATGTACTTTCTTCAAACTCATCATTCATTATTTCAAATGGATCTAACTCATAGTTAGTTGCTATTTGTTCTTGTAAGTTAGAGTTATCAGTTAATTTATGCATTAACTTAAAGTTTGTAACTTTTAGAAAATCATATAAGTCTGAATTGTTTTCTTTTAAGAAGTTTTCAAAAGCCATTTGATGTTTCTGATTGGCCTTAGATTCAGTATAGTTTGTAATGTCGGTTCCGACAATACTTTTCATATATTCTTCAATTTGTTCATTTTTAAAATCAACTACATCTTTTACTTCAACTTCATTAAATATTTCTTTGATATATTCAACTTTATTTTTATGTCTTGAAATGATTTCTTTTAAGAAGTTAGTGTTAAATGAATAACTTCTAAATCTAGCAAGTACATTTGAGTAGGGTTGTTTTTTTAAATCAATTCTACTTTGACTTCTAGTTGAAGCAGATAGGATTTTAGTAAATCCTTCATTCAATTCTTCAGCTTTACCACGTTTTACTCTTTCTTGAATAGCGTTTCAATCATTTACTATTAAGTAAAATTCCTTTTGTCTTGAAATATCTATTATAAAAGCATCGCGTATTTCAAAGTCTAAAAAGTCTTTTTCATAATCATGTACATATGTCATGATTAAAAGTAATTGATTTTTATACATAAACTTTGAATCTTTAAATGTTTCATTTACTATTTCATCATAGTAAATATCGTTCAATACTAAACGTTCTTTTACGATTAGTTCGTCATATTTGTTTCTTTTTAAAGCAACAGGTTTTAGTTCTAATTGAAGATCTTCAAAAGTATAATCTACTTTACTCATTAAGGGTATGTTAAATACTGCTTGCTGAAGCACATGTTTAATTTTATCTTTATTATGAAAGTATCTGATTCTATCTAAATCAGAACCTGCCAATTCTCTTAAAGTTTTTCCTTTTGCTTTTTGTGCTGTTTCAAAGACTTTTAATAAATCTTGTTCATATTGTTTGTCATCCATGATATTTAAGTTTCCTCTTTACTTATTGATTATAGAGGAAAATAAGTTCTATTTAAGGACTATATTAATTTTTTATTAACTTAAATAGAACATTTAAATTATTTAAAATATCTTCAAAATTTTATATAATTTAAATGTATTTTTTAAGAGGTGAAAGAAATGTTAAAAAATTTTAAAGGCTATGAATTGTTTGAAGTAGAAACAAAAGTAAAAGAATTTGTAAATAAAGATACATTTACTTTAATGTACCTTGAAGAAACTGTATTTTTTCCAGAGTCTGCTGGACAAGTAGAAGATAAAGGAGTAATTATCTTTGAGGGAAATGAATATCAAGTACTTGGTTTAAATATAAGTGATGATCAAGTTGTTCACAAAGTTGAATTAATAAAAGATATTCAAGTTGGTTCACAAGTAAAAGCTAAAATTGATAGAAGCAGAAGAGATTTAATAAGTGCTAACCACAGTGCTGCACACTTATTATTTGACACTATTAGAGAACTTTATCCAACAAGTGTTGGAAAAGGTTACTTTAATGATGACAAGGGTTTAAGAATAGATATGCAAATTGATGAAAAAATGGATTGAGAAAAAATCTATGAATTAAACAGAATAGTTGCTGAAAAAATAGCAACTCCAGCATTAAAAAAAGAAATGATAGTTGATGCTAAAACTGCAAAAGAAGTATATAACCTTTCAATTGAGTTTAATGAAAAAGAACTTGAAGGTGATTTGAGAATAGTTGAATTTGAAGGTGTATCAAGACAATTGTGTAGCGGAACACATGTTCTTGCATTACCTCTAATACAAGAATTTTTAATATATAACTTTGAAACTAAAGGAAGCAATATATATAGATTCTATGCAAAAACAGATCATAATCTAATTGCAAAAGAACACAGACAAGCTATACATTTAGAGTTTGAAGAAATGGGAACAATGCATAAAAAATTACTTGATTGTATTGATGAGTTTGGATTTCATGAAGAATTAGCATTCTACTTAAAACAAATTCCAAGTAAATTACCAAAATTAGATAAAAATCTTTGAACTAATTTTATTAAGGTAAAAATGCACATCACCAAATTAAGAGAAGCACTTAATAAATATAATCAAATAATTGATTCTAAAATAAAAGATAGATTATTTAAAACTTACAGTGAAATGAAACCGAGTGTAACTGGAGAAAATAATACCTTTTATATAAAAGAAAAAGAAATTGACAACAAGCACTGCAACTTTGTAGCTGATTTAGTCTTAAAAAACAATCCAAACTCATATGTTGAAATTGTTGTAGAAGATTCAAATTACTTCTTTTGTAAATCTAATTGCTCAATAAGTGCAATTGAAAGAATGAAAGATCACCCTGATTACATAATCAAGGGTGGTGGGAATGAAAAAACAGCTCAAGGAAACATTTCTCCAAGATCAGAAGTTAAGAATTAAAATATTTTACATTAGTAAAATATTTTTTTTTATTTATTTTTATTTTTAGTGAAATTAGTATAGAGAGTAATATTTAAAAAAGGAGAAAATTATGATAAATTCAATAAAATTATTGTCAATATTATCGTTATCCTCAAGTGGTCCACTTTTGATAACTGATAATTATATTAATTATGATGAAATAAGTTTAAAATCTGATAATTATGAAAATAAAAAATGAATATATGTAGATTCCAGAAATGAGAAAGCTATTGGTGAAGATTTTCAAAAAGATTATGGCACTAATTATTCTAAAGCAAATAAATGAGAAGATTATAATTATTCAACAACCTTACTAACTATTGATACAACTAAATACACAAGAAACTCATCTGACTTTCAAAATAAATATAGAAGTTTTGTCTTAAATTTTGAAACAAGATATAACTTATTTGATAGCAAAAATGGATGAAGTAAAGAAGGAGATAAGTTATCTGAATTTAATTCATATTCAAAAAATTCAAATATTATTTATGATGGTAATTATATAAATTTATTTGAAGAATATTCAAATACACATAAAGCTAAAGTTAAAGTTGACATAAACTTTAAAATAAATGATGAAAAAATTATTATTGGAGTTAAATATACTGGTATTGTTTGGTGAAAAGGTGGATCTGTTTATAAGCATGCAGCTATAGTTTCGACTTGACATGAAAATATTATTTTCTCAGAAAGAGTTCTTTAAAAAATATGATAGAAGTAAGAAATTTAAACAAATCAATAAAGAATAAAACAATACTAAATAACATAAATTTATCTTTTAAGAATAAAGTTACATATGCTATTCTTGGTCAAAACGGAGCTGGCAAAACTACTTTTATAAAAACTTTATTTAATGAATACAAAATAAACTCTGGAAAAATAACTTTAAATGGTAAGGAAATATCAAAAGAAGAATATAAAAATATGTATTTTTTTACAGAAAATAACGAGCTGCCAATTGATTTAAAGGTTAGTGAATATTTAAAATATTATTTAGGTATATCTGGTTTTAGAAAAAACATAAATGATTACATTTTAAAGTTGGAATGATTATTTGATTATAAAAAATACAAAAATACATTAATTAAAAAATTATCAGCTGGAGAAAAAAAGAAGCTAACACTTTTTATAATGTTAATATTAGATCCTGAAATAATATTTTTTGATGAGCCAACTGCAAATTTAGATGAAAAAAATAAAGTTATATTATTTAAAATATTTTCTTTATTAAAAGAAAAAAACAAAACTTTAATTATTATTTCTCATTTAATAGATGAAATAAAAACTTTTATAGATCATGTTGTAATTTTTAAAGAAGGACAGATAGTTTATAATCATGAATTGAAAAAAGAAGATGACATAAAAAAAATATATCACAAATATATTTTTGATGAAGAGGATGAAAATAAAAAAAGTATGGATAAAGATATTGAATTAAAAATGAAAGGAATTTTTAAAAATGAAAATTAATTTATTATTTAAAAATTTATTTCTAATAACATTAAAAGATATTAAAAATATAATTTTTATTGTCTCTATAATATCTTTATATTTTATTTTTTCTATCGTGGCTTTACTTTTAAATGATATTTCATCTGGTGGTAGTAGAACAGGACACAATTTATTTATTTCTTTAAACACTATATTGTTTTCTAGTTACGTTATTTTTCTTACTTCAAAATTATTTAATAAACAGAAAAATAATAATTTGATCAGTTTAGAAAGAAGAAATGGTTATAAATATAAGGAAATAATATTAAGTAGATTATTTATTATTACTATAATGATAGTATCTATATTTTTGTTTATAATTTTATTTAATTCAATTTTTTATTTAATTTCAAATAAAAATATATTAATGCAAAGATATTTTTGAACAAGCCTACAATACTATTTATTTAGTTCTTTATTAACTTTTTCTATATCTTTATTCTTGATATCTATTTTTAATTTTGGTATATCAATATCCATTTCTAACTTAATAATATTTATATTTTTTGTTTTAAATCTAATATCAGGATTTCTAATGATTTCAAATATAAGTGATGACAGATTTTATGAAAATAAGAATTTATTCTTAAAAAAAAATGTTGAGTTTGAAAATAATCAAAATTTTAAAAATAAAGTTGAAAAAGATAATTTATCAAAGAAATTATTATATGAAGCTAATTCATTAATAAATGAAATTAAAAGTGGGGATAACTATTTAAACATTTTTGATGAAAAAATTATGAAAACTTATAACCTATCTCCAATAGAATTATTTATTCAAGGACCTTTATTTTGAAATGAAGGATTTAATATTGCTGAAAATAGTGAGTTTAAAAATGAATTTCCACAATTTGCAAATCTTATAAAAGAAATAAATTATTTTTACAAAACAAATACAACAAAGATTGAAGAGAGTGAGTTTAAAAGTATTTTACAACAAGATCATGGATTTGATCAAAAAGAATACTTTGAAATAATTTCTAAAAATTTAAACAAAGCTAACTTAAATTTTAAAGAATTAAAAAAAGCAGTTAAATCAAGTGTGGATAATTTTGTATATGATGCTTTGAATTCTACCTTACCATTTATAAACTTAATTAATAATAAATATGGAATTGATTATGGCAAAACAGCTCATAATGTGGAATTTCAAAAAGAAGTGTTGGAAAGATATCAAGATAATTGAGAACAATATTATTTTTATAGATACTTTTCATCTAATTTAGTAATTAATAACTATATTGATACAAATGCTTTTAGTGTTTTTAAAGATGAGCAAGAAAAAAACAACTATTATCATTTTTTGAATAGATTAAAAACATATGTTCGATTTAACCCTTTAGTTCACGTAAACCTTTTGTTTTATGGTAAGACATATTCAAATATGTCAGAAATTCAAGCATTATATGACAGAAATGAAATTTTTTCTCAAACATTAAATGTATATATAAATGAAGATGAAATAACTGAAATAGTGAATGTAAATGCTTTGTATATTGGATATAGCGTTTTAAATGTTTTAATTTTGGTTGGATCAACTTTTATTTATTACAAACGCAATTATGTATAATAAAAATTCCTTATTTGAGGAGTTCTTTTTTTGTTATATTTTTTATATTGAAATTATTTTTTGGGGTAAAAAATGGATGGACCAACTTTTATTGTGTTTTATCTTTTATTTTATAAAGGTGCGACTTTTAAAAAATTTAGATACACACCTTTGTTTTTTGCTTTTCTTCAACAAAAACTTGGTGAAAGTGCATTTAGACATGACTCCAGAGGTAAATACTTTGATACTGTAGAGTTTATTGATCCTAGACTTAAAAAACAAATTACAAGATCTAATTCAACAGCAGATAGGTTAATTGACAAATGTCATAGAGTTTTTAGAAAATTAATATTAAAGGAGTTTTGAATTGTTCAATTGCTTTATATGAAGCGATGAGAAGAACTGATTTTGTAACAAAGTATTATAAACAGTTTACAAAGTCTGAAAAAGAAAGAATTAGTTTTCAAAACTTTCTAATGCATATGCATAGTTAAATTAATAAAAAATTAAGAGCAATGGTTATATTTTATTAAAAATATAAAAATTGCTTTTCTTTTTCTTTTTTATGGTTAGTATAAATATTGGTGTATATAATTTATATTCCAAAGGTTATATTGAAGTTGATAGATAAATTGTTCTTGATACGCAATCGCTTAACTTTAAAAAAATTAAGTTCTAATTCCTTAAATAAAAAGAAAAGAGGAATTATATGGAAAAACTAATAATTAATTGTCCTAAATGTAAAGAAGAAATAGATCTTTTAACATTAGGAAACAGAGATACTGAAAGTGTTATTAAATATAAAGAACACTTACAAAAAGAGATTGAAAGAGATATTGAGCAAAAACTAACTCAAATTTTAAAGAAAGAATTTGAGTTAAAAATGGATTCTGAAAAAAAACAAGTTGAATTAAATAAACAAAGTGAAATTTCAGAGTTAGAAAAGACAATTGCTAAATTAAAAAGTGATATTTCAAACAGTGATTTAATTAATTCACAAAAGTTAGAAACACTTAAAATTCAATTAGAAAGTAATAATAAATTACTTTTAAATCAATTAGAGTTAGAACTTAAAACAAAATATGAATCAGTTATTTCAACAAAAGAAGCTGAAATAACTGATTTAAAAGTAGCCAACGCTACAAATAGAATTCTAAACAATAAAACAAAAGGTGAAAACTGAGAAAATGAAGTTGAATTAGAATTAAGAAAAATAGCTTCTTCTACTGGTGATGAAGTTAATAAAATAACAAGAACAGGAACTAAAGCTGACTTTTTACAAATAGTAAAAGATAAAGATAAGGACTTAGGAAAAATTGTTTTTGAATGTAAAAATGGTGAGTGAAAAGACACTTGAGAGCCTAAATTAACAGAAGATATGGCAAAAGAAGGTGCTAATTATGCAATACTTGTGGCAACAAGCACAAGCGAGAAATTTAAAGTACCATTTTTAGTTTCTCAAAGAAACAAAAATATTTTAATAGCAGATCCTGATAGTTTTGTATTTGTTTGTTCTATGGTTAGAAAATTAATATTAATAGAGTCTAATTTAAGAGATAAAACAGATAACAATGAGTCTTTTGAACAATTTAACACTTGAAAACTAAACTCATTAGAGACTTTTAAAGGAATTGTGCAAAAGTCAATTGAAGGAATAGAATCTGATGAAAGAACTATCTTAAATAAAGTAGAAGATATTAAAAAACATAGAGAGAGATTATGAAGAAATTGACAAATATTGATGTTGGATTTCTTGGAGGGGGTAAGTTTTTAAATGGAAGAAAATAAAAACTATGAAAAAAACTTAAAGGATGATTATCTTAATAAAGTTGCAAAAATAATATCTAACTATAATATTAATTTTTTATTAGGTTCTGGTTGTTCCTACTATAAGGAAAATGAAAATTATTTGGGTTTTCCAATAATGTCTGATTTTTCTTTGGAAATTAACAAATTATTAAAAAAATATTATCCTAATTTAGATTTTATAAATGAATTAGATAAAAACTCTAGCTTTAAATTTGAAAATGGTTTTCTGAACATAACTCAAATAGAAAATTTTATAGATCATTTGAAAAAGAAAGAAGAATTAAATTTTGAATTTATAAATAATTTAAAAAAAAGCATAATTGAAATAATAAATAAACCACTTAAGTGATATGAATCTGATAATCAAAAAAAAGTAATGGACTTTTATAGTAATTTATCCTATCTAATTAAGTCATTTCAAGAAAACTTTGATTTTAATAGTCATAAAAATATAAATAAAAAAATTAATATTTTTAATTTAAATTATGACTTATTCTGTGAATTTAAGTTTGATGAGTTGGGTCTGCAATATAATGACGGATTTGAAGGCAAAATTAATAGGGTCTTTAATGCAAATGAATTTAATAACACATTTGAAAAAGATGGTAAAAAGGAAAATTTAATAAATCTTGTAAAAATTCATGGTTCTATAGATTGGGTTAATGATCAAGAGAAAAGAAAAATTGTAAGGAAGGGTTTTTTTGATAAAGAAGATAATTTAGATAGAGCGATGGTAATGCCCACAAGTGATAAATACCTAGATGTATTTCAGAATCACATTTTTTCAATGCAACAATTTTTTAAATCATCAATATATAATAATAAAAATATACTTTTTGTTATAGGCACTAGTTTGAGTGACGAACATATAAAAGATATAATAATCACTTCATCACAAAGAAACAATGATTTAATAATAATTATTTTTTCATATTCTGAAAGTGAATTTTATGAATGGAAAGGATATAAAAATATTTATATTTGTGAGTCAACACCAATAGATGCTATGAAAAAAATGATGGATATTTTTTTCTACAATTCAAATAGAGCTGGAGAAATTGAAAATAATGATTAAAATAGGAGAAGTGAGTTTTGTTCATAACAACATTGTTAATATAAAAATATTAAAAACATTAAAAAAAGAGGAAATGGCAAAATATAGTTTAACAAGTAAAGGTGATATTATTGAAATTAATGGTATAAATTCAATGTTGAAAATATCTTCTTCAAATATAATGGTTATTTTAAAAGTTACTAAGCAATATTTTAGAGATGACTCAATTTTTATTGAAGGCTATGTAAATGGTTTTATAGAGCAGGGAAAATACAAGTTTGGAGTCTCTTTTGTGCCTTCTATTAATGATTCTGCTTATTTCATAGAAGAAGCTGATTTAGAAATTATAAGTTTTATTTCTCGAAAAAAGGCAAAAATAAGATTGGGAACTAATTCTCTTAATAATCCTACTCTGATAGATTTAAATAAATTACTAAATTCTCACAACGGAATATTTGGAGCTACAGGTCAAGGAAAATCTTACACTTTATCAAATATAATCACAAAGAGTGCTGATTTTTTAATCGACAATAAATTGAAAAATCCTATTGAATTTGTAGTTTTAGATACAAATGGCGAGTATTCCAATAAAAAATTTACTGATAAATACAATTCTAATATTTGAACATTTACAAAAGATTTATTTATAAATTTTGATGAGAATAATTTAGATTTTTTATATTTAATTTTTGGAGCATCAGAAAAAACTCAAAAGCCTTTTTTGAACAAGATTATTATAAATAGTTTAAAATATGAAGATACGAATATATTGGTAAAAGAATTGAAACGTATTAATTCAATTGGGCATGAAGGCGGTTTTTCTAGATATAAAAATGCCGAATTTAGATTGAGGACGTTAACAACTATTTTAGATGAGGATGAGGATTTCTATAAAGTATGTAACGAAATAATCACTGTTATTGAAGAAAAAATCACTAGTAATCATTTTTATAATAATGCTAAAGAAAACGATATAGAGTCCATCAAAATAGATTTATCATCCTATAAATTAAACAGATTTGAATACTTCATAATATTACTAATTTTTAATTTGATTGACTCTGATTTTCAAAGAAATCATATAGAACCTTTAATTAATAGAATAATTAATAATTTTCAAATTTGAGAAAAACTATTTTCAATTAATGATAATAGCAAAACATTTGATGAAGTATTTATTAATAGAAGTAAAGATGAGAGAAAATTGTCAATGTTTGTATTTAACTTGAGCAAACTAACAATTGGTATAAAAAGAAATGTTATGAAATTTATGAGTCAAAAAATATATAATGAAAAAAGAAAAAACTTCTTAATTGAAAATAAGAATATAAGGACTATTTTATACCTTGATGAAGTTCACGTAATGGATAATAAAACTGATGACCAAGAACTTAGTATTTTAGATGAAATAGTAAGGGAGGGAAGAAAATTTAAATTATTCATAACTTACTCAACGCAAATGCCAAATTTAATAAGTGAATCAATGATTGCTCAAACTTCAAACCTATTCATTCACAGAATAAAAAACTATAAAGATTATAAGAGTATTGAACCTTTTATAAAACAATTTAATATAAATGAATTATTTTTGTTTTCTCTTGGAGTTGGAGAAGCATTGGTGATCGGTGACGTTATTTTGGATTACCAAATTGTATTAATGGATGATCCTGTTATAAAACCTTTAAAAGACGATGATGAAATTTTTTAATTAATCAAATATAGGAAAGGACTAAAAAGTTATGATAATATACAAAACAAATAAAAAAGGTTTTATAGAAGATGTTGAATCAGGAATGATTGCTGAGAAAATTCAAGAAGAACTTAAGTTCATGGCAAATAAATCTGTTAGCAAAAATGAATTTAGAAGTTGAGAAAACTCTTTAACTCAAATGCATGTTGTTTTAGCTTCTTCTGATTTACCGGATGATTTAGGAATAGCTATAGAATATAACTTACCCAGAAGCTCAAAAAGAATTGATTTTATAATAACTGGATCTAAAGACGAAAAAAGAAAAATTATAATCATTGAATTAAAACAGTGAGAACAATGTGAAGTTGTCTTAGACAGAGACATGATTGTTAAAACCTTTCTAGGTAAAGGTTATAGAGAAACTGTTCATCCTTCTTACCAATCATATTCATATGGAGTTTTTCTAAATGACTTTTCAGAAGTTGTTTATTCAAATGAAAATGTAGAAGTAATAACTTGTGGTTACTTACACAATTATGATTTAGAAAAATTTCCTGATATAGAAGATAAACAATATCAAGAATATTTAAATAAAAGTCCATTGTTCTATAAAAAAGATAGAATTACTTTAAGAAACTTTATAAGTGAAAAAATAAATAAGGGAGATAATGGTCTTCTTTTACAGGAAATAGATGAAGGACAAATACGACCTGGAAAATCAATTCAAGAATTTGTTAAAAATGTTATTGATGGAGAGGAAGTTTTTACTCTTATAGATGATCAAAAAGAAGTTTTTGAAAAGTGTCTTAGTTTAATTAGAAAATCAAAAGAAGATAACAAGAAAAGAGTAATAATAATTCCTGGAGGGCCGGGAACAGGAAAAACTGTAATTGCTTTAAGAATTCTTTCTAAGTGTTTACAATACGATCTTAATTCTATTTATGTTTCTAAAAATGAAAGTTTAAGAAATGCTTATAAAAAAATAATTACAGATAATAATCAAGATAAAAAATATAATAAAGCTAGAATGGATAATTTATTTTTTGGTAGTGCAAAGTTTTCTAATTTAAGAAAAAATGAATTTGATGTTTCAATAGTTGATGAAGCTCACAGGTTAATTGATCGTCACCAATATACACCAAAAGGGAAAGGCTATGATAATCAAATTCAAGAAATAATTTGTGAATCTAAAGTATCTATATTTTTCATTGATGAAAGACAAATTGTAACTATGAAAGATATTGGAACAATTAAAGAAATAAAACAAAGATCTATAAAAGAAGGTATTGAAGAAAAGAATATTAAAAACTTATCTGAATTAAAAACACAATTTAGATCAAGTGGAGCGGATGAATATATTAAATTTATTGATCATATTTTATATGGAGATGAAATGGATAATTTGGATTTTTTAAAAAACTTTGATTTAAAAATTTTTGAATCACCTAAAGAAATGTACAACAAATTATTGAATAAAAATACTAACAATAACGCAAGAGTATTAGCTGGTTATTGTTGAAATTGAGTTTCTAAAAATGATTCATCCATTGATGATATTGTTATTGGAGATTTTTCAATGAAGTGAAATCTTATAAATGATAAGTACTTTATGTTGAATGAAGAATCAATAAATCAAGTTGGGTGTATACACACTTCTCAAGGTTTAGAAATAGATTATTGTGCTGTTATAATTGGAAAAGATTTATATCTTGAAAATGGAATAGTAAAAACTAATTATAAAAAGAGAGCTAAAACAGATATGAGCTTAAAAGGAATTGGTAAATTCTCAGAAGATCTAGCAAATGAAATATCTAATGCAATAATAAAAAATACTTACAAAGTTTTATTAACAAGATCTGTTAAAGGTTGTTATATTTATTGCGAAGATGAAAATTTAAGAAATTATATAAAAAGTAAAATTAGTAGTTAGGGAGAAAAAATATGTTGATAATAGCACCTTTTTCAAGTAAAGAAGCCTTAAAGTATTATAATGAATTTTCAAGCACTCAAATAGAATTAAGTCTTGGTAATATGTTGCCTTTTTAAGATTAAATAACCAAAAATAAATCTCTTTATGAGATTTATTTTTAATACTCTTATTATGTCTGACTCTTTAAATAAACACTTTAAAATGTTATAATAGATATAATGAAAGTTAGGATTTAATATGAATAGAAAAAATACAAGTTCAAAAAAATTCTTAAAAATTGCAAATAAACAAAAAGAAACATTAAGTAATTTCAAATCAAAAAAAGTTTGATTTAGTGATGAAGCTTTAATTCATTCTATTTGTATTTTTAAACTTGATTATTTTATGGATATTAATGATAAAGACTTAACTCAAATTTTTAAAACTCGTTACTTTATATTACTTGGCTATGAGACAACAGAAGAGAAAATAGAAGAAATGATTTTAAGAGTAAAGTTAATAAGAGAAGTTATCAAGTCAACTAGAGGATTAAATAGAGAAACTTTAGTAATGCTTTATCCAATGCAAGAGTACTTAAACTTATCTTTTGATTTTATTTTCTTAGCTTATGGAAAAGAAAATGATATTAACTTAATATCTGTTTCAATAGTTGATCAAGAAGACAATGACCCTTTTTGAGAAGAGGTAATGCCCAAAAAGGGAAATCAACATATTTTAGATTACTTTAAACCATTAGGAGAAAGACTTACAAAATATATTGATGAAAACCATGAAGTAGAAAGCATAAAAATAAGCAATATCTTATTTTTACCATTTGTACATTATGATAAAAACTCATACTTATTCCATCCAAAATTTGCAGATATGTATGAAATAATAGATCAAACTTCAGTTACTGCAATGGTATTGGCAAGTAATATGGATCCTCTTTTAAATGCTTTTGAAAGCTCATTTAGAATTATTGATGAGAACAAAACACAACATTGAATTGATATGTATTACTTACAAGAAGATGAACTATATAAAAAGAACAATACATTACTTTTAGACCATCAGTTTTAAAATATTTTTTTGTGCACTAAAAAATTTTACACTTACTTTAAAAACATATTAAAAACACTATATTCTTATAAAATATTTATAAGGTTTTAATTAACCGTGGTTAAAATTACATGTAAATATGAAATTAATGAATAATCTGTAATATTAATCTAAAAAAGAGAACAACACCTAGGTAAACTTATTTATAACATATGAATCAGCATCGTTTTAAATACTCTATAAAGAGTATTTAATAGTTAGGATTATTTATATGAAAATAAACGCTTGCCCAGTGAATGGGTGTATTAGAAAAGGTTATAAGTCTTACATGACTGGTTATATGTGCAAGAAGCATTATAAACTCATGAAGAAAAGATCTCATAAAATGAAAAGTTTTATCTAGCCTTTTTTATAATATTTATTTAATCAAGAAAAAAACAATATATTAGCTATTAGCTAATTTAAACCCTTATATCAAAAAAGTCCATAATGTAAAATAATTCAATAAAAGACGTTAAATAAAACATTTTTGTTATAAATAATAAAATGTTTTATTTTTTATAATAAATTCTACATTATTGTATAAAAATAGTTTATAGTTAGAAAAGTAAGGAGAAATTTATATGGGAACAATTGTAAATATTACTATTACTAAAATCGTTGATTTTGGTGCATTCTGTGATGCTGAAATTGATGGAAAAATCTATAAAGGATTAATCCACATCTCAGAAATTGCTGACGCATACGTAACTAACGTTGCTGACTACGTAACTGTAGGACAACAAATGGATGGTTATGTTATTTCAGTAGATGAAAGCAAAGATCAAGCTAAATTATCATTAAAAAGAGTTTCAAAATAATAACCTATCTGTCATTTAATAATAAGTTTTAGTTATAGTATTAGTATTACAACTGTCTTTACGTTAAATTTCCAAGTTTTATTAAAGAATTGATTTATTAATAATTTATCTAACTTCTCGAAAGAGAAGTTTTTATTTTGTTTAAAAAGTCTTTTGTTATCAAAAAGTCTTTTTTTAACTTTAAGGTTTAAAATTCTAAAAAGAGGTAATTTTATGGGGTTTTTTGACTTTTTTGAAGAATGATTCATCTGAACAATATCTTGTTTTAGATATAACTTTAGAAGAGAGGAATATCAAAATAAAGTAATTGATAAAAGCAGGGTTGTTATATACCTTATATTTGGTATATTTCAAATTATCTATATATTAATTTGAGCTATTTTTATGGCTTTGATGTATTATTTTCAATACCCATATAATTTTGAACAAATAGCAATTGGTATATCAACACCAATGATTATATTTGCAGTATTTTTAATTATTAAAAGTATATGATTTGCTTATTCTGTTAGAAAAATTTTGATTCATATGGATCAAACATATAAGAAAAAGACTATTATATTCTTATGATTAGCTTACATACCTTTGATTGGGTATTTTACAACATTAATTTTCTATAAAAAGGCTGAAAAATTACTTAAAGATAATGGATATTCTTTTGAGAATACAGGTTTTTAGAACAATAAAAAAACTGCTTATTAAGCAGTTTTTTTTATTTTTTAGCAAAACCAATAGTGGTTTTCATATAGTCTTCCATGTTTTTGTGCATACTACTTGAGTGTTTTGCATTTTCATAGAGTTTTAATTCACTTTGTTTAGAATTCTCTGCTAGATGCTTTAAATGATACATCACAACTGAGTTGTGATACATTATAAAGTCATCTTTTTTACCGTGAATAAACAATACTTTTAGATCATCAATGCTTTCTTGTCCTTTTAATAAGTTAACTTCTTTAATACTTGCTTTAGCATATCTTCTAAAGTTATAGTTAATCCCCAATGACATAAATCATCATGGAAGAACCATGTATTTTTGTAAGAAGAACCTTATTTGAGGTACTGCTTGAGCAAATGGACAATCTGCTATTAATCAATCGATTTTGTTTTCTTTATAGTAGTTTTTTGCAAAGTATAAAGCACTTGTAGCTCCCATACTTGTTCCTAAAACTCCAATTTCTTCAACATCAAATGATTCTTTTACAAACTTAATAACTTCATTTAAAACTTTTGAATTTGTAAGACCAAAGTCTGAATAAGTTCCATAAGTTGATCCATGAGCAAATCCATCAAATGATATCAAGTTATATCCTTGATTATAGAAGTGATAAATTCCTCTTAAACCCATATATTTGTTTCTTTTAAAACCGTGAAGTCCTATTATTCACTTTTTACTGTTTTTGTTTCTAACCATTAAAGCACTTATTTGTTCACTTAATGGACCAATATTAAATTCTCTTATTTGTTCTTTTTTAATATTAAAGTTAGTCATTTTCTTACGATCTAAATCGTATAATAAGTGCTCATAGGTGTTAAATTCAACACCTTTGTATTTTCCTTTTCTTGGATACTTAAATAAGTATGGAACGAATACTATTGCACAAAACATTGATAACAGAAACACTATTGGAAATAATATTATCATTAGTGTTATATTGAATCAGTTGTAATGGTATCGCTTCAACTTCCTTAAGCTTTTTTTATAATTCATACTCATCATTCCCTTTAAGTAATATTTTAAACAATTATTTTGTAATATACAATTTTTAGAGTTTTAAAAATCTCTTTATTAAGATTAAAATAGATTTTTTATTTTTAAAATGTTTTGTAGTTTAGTATAATTTGGCTTTTTTTCACAACTAATTGATAAAATCAAAGAGCCTTTAGATTGAAGGTAGGGAATAAAAAGTTTTACATTTATTTATCAACGAAAAATGTTTTGGTTACTTAGGATTTGAAAAAAATAGCCAATATATTTTAAAGTATTAAAGATTAATTTTTTTGATGATGTTTCTTTGTTTAATTCATCGAAATAGATAGTTAATTTTTAACCTTATACAATTAAACTAAAAATAGTTTATTAATAAAACAGATTACATTTAACTTAACAATTTTAAATAACCTTTAGCCAAGTCTTTTAAAATGAAAATAAAATAATATAATATTTAAACTAGCTTCAGCTAGTTTTTTATTATAATTATTTATGAGGAAAATAAATATGGATATTAATAACTTCATAAAACGTTTAAATACAACTTTAAAAGAAAAAAGTTGTAGTCAAATAGAGTTTTATGCACCACAAACAGTAAATGTAATTGATAATAATCAGAGCTTTAACTTAGAAAACATATATAAAGTTCATTACTTAAATGGAAACTATAAATTTGTAAATTTATATATTACATTTGATCAAAAAGATAGACTTATCAAAGCAAGTAACCAAAACAACACTTCTCATAGTTTAGATTTAACTGGAAAAGAACAAAAAGAAAAAGATTCTTTAATAGAACTTTACTTGGATAAACCAAGTAACATGGGTTTAAACCAATTACCAGTAGGTTTACAATTTTGACCAATAGTGTTTTTAGAACAAGTAAGTGATGATCAAATACATATATTTGTTCATATCTTAGAACACAAAAACTTAACATCTCAAAGTACTACAAACTTTGATTGTTTATATATAGATACTCAAGAACAATTATTTAATGAATTTTTACCACTTTGAGTATAAAAAAAGGGGATTAAATTATTATGAGCAAAAAAATAGTTGATAACTTATTTTTAGGAGATATGCATTCAGCTCCAAGTGATTCTGAATTAATCTTGAGCTGTGCTCAAGAAATATTTGAAGATCAAAACCCACCAAAAGGATTAAATAAGCTTGTACAAGAAGAAAATAATCGAATCTTGTATAACTTTGAAGATTATCCATATTTAGAAGATATGGACAAATCTTTAATACTTGATGCAATTCAACAAATAGAAAACAACATAAAAGATAAAAAAATCTATGTACACTGTATTTGAGGAATCAACAGAAGTGCTAGCATAGTGTTTATGTATTTAGTTAGAAACAACATAATAAAAGCTGATTCTTATCAAGAAGCTCAAAAAGAGTATTGAAAGATCTATCCAAATCACTCTCCAAACCCAGGTTGAAAGAAGTTTTTGGAATTAAACTTCCCTTATAAATTCGATAAATAGTAAGTTTTTAAACTTACTATTTTTTTAAAAATTTTTTTAATTTCTTTAAAACCTAGATAAATACTAGGTTTTAATAATAAAAAAAATGTAACTTTTTTGCAATTTAAATTTAAAGTATTACAATAAAAATATCAAAGGCGTTACATATTTAAGTTAAACATGTAATCATTTGATGTCGTTCGGGAATAAAAAAACAGTTATATATTACTTTAAGAGCATCTTTATAAAGAAGTTTATTTGATGCTACACGATCTTTGAAATAAATGAAAACTATAACTCAAGTAAAAAAAAGACTTCTTTTCAGAAGTCTATATAGATAAGTAGCCTTTTAAAGCTAAAGCTTTATTTAGAAATTATACAAAAAAAGGGATTTACTTGATTATCGTTTTCGCTATTCATAAATAGATGTATTAAATACGTTCAGATGAATAGTTTTAAATGAATTGAATAATCGTTGTAAATCCCTGAGTCATTATAAACTTGGGAGGGCTTACAACAACATCTCAAACTTCTCTTTTAAAGAAGTAAGAGATAAGTTAAATATATCAAAAAAATGAAAAAAATACAAATAATTTTTAACCTAAAATAATTATTAAATCATAAAAACCATTTTACATTGAGTTATTTCAATTGAATATTTTTTTAAAGAATTCATAATAACAAATGTAAGCGGTTATAAATCAACTTACGAAATCAATCGTATTTCAAAGTTATAAAAAACAGGGAATAAAAAAATAATTAGTCTATTAAAGGTATTGGTTTTTATCAATGTATAAATTGTTATAAAATCTCCAAGTTTCCAGTTACTTTCAAAGTTATTTGAAATTAAAGGGTGTAAGGGTGGGATCAGGAAACTACAAGTTAATGCTACTTGTAAAGTGCTTTGAAAAAAGCAAATAAGTACCTAGAACAATTCAAGTTGTTAAATTTAAAATTATTTTACCCTTAAATAGTTTTAGTCCAGAGTTCGCTCTGGGCTTTTTTTTTGTCTTTTTTTACCAAAAGAATATAATCATTTTAGTTGCTCTAGGTACACATTAAGAAATTAATAGGAGGAAAATACTTTTATGATAAGGTTTTCAAAAACAATTTCACAAGTAGGTTGTTATTTATTATTAACAACTCTAATGCCGATCATGATAATTTCGATTTTAATGATTAATTTAAAAGGTTTGGTAAATAAGGGATATGAAATGATTGCAAGATGAGGAGAATGGCTTAAAGATGTAACAGATTCAAGTCTTACAAGTATATCTGCAATTGGATGAGCAGTTCTTATTATTTGTTTAATATCTTATGGTTTATTAATCTTTGATTTAGTTTTAATAAACTCAAGAAAAGCTTATAAACAAAAAATAGGATATATTTTAGGGTTATCTATTGGAGTTATTTTATTTGTTATCTTTTTATTGCCAATCATTATTACAAATGCTAAAAATGATGGAGATGCATTATCTAATTTATTGTTAGGTTTATTAATTGTTTTTGTAGGTTTAAATGGAACACTTCTATCTGTGGGAAGCTTGTTTGGTTTATTTTTTGCAAAAACAAATGTTGATAATTATGAAAAGTAATTAACTTAAAAATTTATGAAATACCTTTTATTTTTTAAAAGGTATTTTTTATTTAAAAATAATGTTTTTTTATAAAAAGTAAAAATATTTACTTTTTCACTATGTTTTTTACCCAATATTCTCTATAATAAGTTTATATTGTATGCAAATTGGCATACAAATAAATAGATAAATTTAAAACAAACAAAACTTAACTAAGAAAAGGGGTAAATAAACATGAAAACATTATTGGCTTTATTAGGAGGAATTACAGTAGGTGCACAACCAGTTGCTTTAATGGCAGAACAAACTGGTGTTTTTGATTTAGGATCAAGAGCAGCTTCTTTAGAAGGTGTTGATGAAGATAGAATTTTTGACTTATTTGATAAAGGAGAAAGTCAAGAAGAAGGTAAAAACAAACTATCTGCTATGAGTAATAAAAATTACGGAATAGGTAAAGCAAAAACATTCAACATCGATGGTGGTCAGGCTAATAATAAAGTTGCAACAAGCATTGTAGCTACTTATAAATACAATGATGGAACTGATTCTGCAAAAGATATTATTTATAACATTTCTTCTAATGGGAGTGGTGTTAATGCTGTTATAAAAAATGAAAATAACATAGGTGAAAAAGTACTTGCAGGTGACCTATATAGTGGTGACGCAAACTACAACTCTTATACAACATCTTTTTTAAGCACATACCAAAGTTCTATTGGTCTTACATCAAAAAATAATTATATGGCATATATGAGTGGTATAGATGGTTCTGAGAATGCTCATGCTGAAGTGAAAATAAATTTTATGGACTTTTCAACCGGGGAAACTGTTAATGGTGCTTCTATAAAAGTTCCTAACGATTTTTATAAAGTTTCTAAAATTTATTCTTCAACAAGAATTCTAGGTAATAAAAATGACAATCAATTATACATGTTATATCAAAATGACTCATCAGGTTCATCTCTTTCTGTTGCTCAATATGACTTATCGGATAAAGTAGGGAATGATGGTAAATTTAATAACTTAACATCTTGAGAAAAATAGAGCCTTCTTATATTTATTCAATTAAATCAGAAGGTAATCTTAATAGTGTTGAATTTACTTTAGGTAACGATAATATTCCTACTGTAAATTTTAATGATGGAAGTGGTTTTAATTCATATGGATTAAGTAACGAAGGTTTCAAACCTGGAGTTGAAGGTCAAAAAATTGAACCATCAGTTAATCATTTAAGTGGTGCTGAAAATCTTGTTATTGATTATATTACAAACACTGATCACCAAGATAGTGATTACCAATATACAATTGTGGCCGCTCATGAAATTAGTAATGCGCAAAATTCATCAGTTTATTATGTTGGTGGAGCGGACAAAAAGACATTAATTCCTTTATTTAGTTTAAATCCTCAAACATTTTCTGAAAGTAAAAATAATAAAAAAGAAGATAACACAGTAAATGGGTTTTATTCTTACTCTGACAATATAAATCAAAACTACAACTTGGTTGTTACAACATCTAACTCCGTTTATCAATATTCTTATACAATAGCTAAAGATATTTCTTTAGGTGGACAAGCTAGAAAAATATTGTTTGTTGACACTTCTGTTATAGGGCAAAGAGAAGATCCGATTTATACAATAGCAAGAAATAGTATAATTTATTCCGATGATCAATTGAAATATATATTTACTGATAGTGAAAAAAATGTTAATTCTTATATAGGTTCTATTTTTGAAAAATTAAATTTATCAACTATAAATACAAATGACTTAACATATAAACCAGATTATCCTTTAAATGGATCTGAACAATATGAAAAAGATATGATTGAAAAACTTGAATCAGGATTAAAAACTGGACAATTATCAAAAGATCAAAAAGTAACAAAAATGTTTGAAGAATCAGAAGATGGAGATTACAAAATCTATTTAGAAGAATCTGAAAGAAACAAATTAATTCCTGAGAATAAATTTGGTAAAATTCAAGCTTCTGGAGAATTTGTTATTGAAGCTGGTGATACACCAACTTCAAGATTTAGAGGTGCTAAAAGACAAACTGTTATTGCTGATTACAAAAACAGATTTAATTTAAGTGAATTAGCAAACCAAAATTCTCAATTTAAAGTTTGAGAAGATGGATATGAACTAAACAAATATGATGACTTTAATAGTGTTATAGGTTGAGTTTATAACCAAGTACAAAACAGTTTAGAAAAAATAAATGGTTTCCAAAATGAAGTAATGTGAAAAGAACTTGAAAGCACAGAGTGAGAAATTAATAACTGACAAAATGGTGCAAAAGCAGATAACTTCAACAGTGGTTGAGGGTTATTTGGTGCAAACTCTATTTCAACATTTAATGAAGAAACTGGAAAAACACAAGTTGTTTTAAATGGAATTAAAATTCAACCTAAAAAAGGTCCTGACAGTGACTATTTCTATGTAGAAAATGGTTCTGAAGAAAATAAACAAACTTATGTAGAATTACCTAAACTTGTAATAAATGTTGATTTAAGTAAAACAACAATTGATGGGGAATCTACAGCAGCTGGATCAATTTTAAATGAAAAAAATAAATTGGATTTAAATGAAAAAGCAAAAGGTGTTTCAAAATTACAATTTAATGGTATTGGTTTAACAACTGAAAACACTTTAGAAAACAGAATTAAAATCCAAAACAGATTAAATAAACATCTTTCTTTAGATCCTGCTTTAGGATTACAATTGATAAACATAAATAGTAATAACTATTATTCATTTGAACAAATATCATCTAAAATAACTGTTAGATTATTTGATAGAGCTTTTGCTGTGGATGGTGCATCTACTGCTGTTGAAAGCAGTAACAAACAAGGTTATAACTATACAACAATTGAAATTACAATTTATGGTCTTAAAAAACCATCTTCATTACCAAGATGAGTGACACCAATTCTTGCATTTGGAGGATTATCAATCTTCATACTTCTAATCATGTCAGCTTGATTCATTTCACGTAAACGATTCTATAAATCAGCTGTTGGTAAAGAAGCTGCAAAAATTGCACAAGCTAAACGTAGAGAAGAAAAAACTAAAAAATAAGTATAAGGGAGGATAATTTTATATGAAAAAATTATTAACAATTTTAGGAACATTAAGTATATCTGTACCTGTTACTTTAAGTGTTTCTGCATTTAGTGTTCAAGAAAACTCAGTTCTTCCAACTGCTGAATCTGAAAAATGAGGTACATCTAACTATTTAGATGGACAAATTGCTGAAGGTGATGCATTTGCTGTTTATGCAGGGAAAATGGATGGAAGTGACTTTGACTATCTAATTAAAACAGATATTAAAAATGGACAAATTTTGGTACAAGCACCAAACGAAAATGGTGATTTAGTTTGAAAGCCATTCATTACAAATATGGATAATAATCAAAAATATAATCAAATTTTTGTAAAAGAAAATAATTTATATTTTACCGAAGCATATACAGCTAAAATATCAACATTATTTAAATCTGATTTAAGCGATAAGTTAAACTCATCTAATATTTCTGAAATAAAATTTGATAGCGAAATGAATCAAGTTGTAGAAGTTGGGTTTGATGGAACAGCAACTAATTCATTGTTTGATTATAAAACAGGAAATTATATAATTGGTACATCTACAAGTGCAAATATTTATAACGTTGGAAGTATAACTAAGGAAATTAAAAAACTTTCAAATGCTGATAAAATTTTCAACGGTAAAACTGCAAAATCAATTATTCAATATGATGGGGAAAATATTTTAATTCAAAAACCTCAACAAAAAGATAATTTAGTTTTTGTTAAAGGAAATGCTACCAACGCTTTGGTTGAAACTGTTAGTTTACCAAATGTTAACTCTGTAGCTTTGGCACAAGATGGAGACATATTGATGGCTGATGGAAATAGAATATATAAAGTATCTCCTGACGACATGACCACATCTTTAACATTGGATGGAAAACCTTATTCAGAAGTTAGTGGAGTTAAAAATATATCAGATATAGATTTTGATGGAACAAATTTAAAATTAACATCAGATGCTGGTGTTGCTGATTACACAAAACCATTATTTAATGGTGATGTAATTAACATGGTTGATCCAGAAAAACAAATATCTAATTTAAACTTAGCAAACACAACTGCTATTCAAGCAGGAAACAAAACTTACTACATAAGTGATGATCACCAAAAAGTTTCTCTTGTAAGAGACTATGCAACTCTTTCAAGTCAAGAAATGAAAAATTGCTTTTGATCAAAATGTAAACAGTTATGGGGATGCTAAAAAACAAATCATTGAAGCTGTTGTTAAAAACGCAAGTGGTTTAACTTTAAATGAAGCTTACACATATGTTAAGTTTTCAGAAAATGACTTTAAAAGTTTACAATATGGAAACTCAACAAGTGATTGATACAAAGAAAAAACAATTACTGTTTCAGGACCATTTAAACAAGATTTAAAAGTTAATATTTCAAGATATAACTCACAAGTACCTGAAAACTTATCAGTTTCAGTTGCAACTCAAGTTTCTCAAACAAACATTACTGATACAAACAAAATTAATGAAATAGTAAATGATGTTAACAAAAAAATTGGACCAAACTTAGAAGTTGTAAATCCTCCAGTTTCAATTGATTTAACTAATTCAACTAGTGCTACATTTAGCATTAAGTCAAAAGATGGTTTAAATATTCCAACTCAAATTCAAAAATCAATTAATGTTACATTTACAAACTTAAAATTACCAGAAGTTACAGCATCATTAAAAGATACATCATTTAATGATGGAGCATTTGTTGGTGAAACAGTAGTTTATGATTTAGAAGGTGTTGAGACTCCAAAAGGAACAATTGAAAACGCTAACTATGAAGGAACTATTACTGGTAAACAATTATCAGTTACATTTAAAAAAGCTGGTAGACAAACAATTTCTATAAAAGATGCTAACTTTGACTTAAAAACTAAGTTAACAGTTAATGTTTTAGAAAACAAAATATCTGCAAAAGGATTTAATGGATCTTTAAATATTAGAAATGAAAAGTCAAAAACTTTCCAAGTTGATAACTATAAATTATTTAATACAGTTCAAATTCAATCAGCTACTTTTAAAGATGGTGAAACAGCTCAAATTTCATCATACTCACAATCTTATGACAAAGAAACTGGTAAATTAACAATTACTGGTAATGGAGCAGGAGAAGTGGTTAATGTTCAACTTTCTGGTCAAACAGTTAGAGGAACAAGTTTAACTTCTGACAAAGTTGCATTACAAGTTTCAATTCCAAAACAAATGCCACTATGAATTATTATTTTATTAGTAGTGTTATTGGTATTGTTATTATCAGTTGGTGGATACTTCATTTGATGAAAATTCTTCAGAAGTGAATTCCAAAAACGTCAACCAAGATATGCAGCTATTGCAGCTGATAAACATGCAGTTTCAAAAGCTAAAAAAACTGAAACAGCAAAACTTAAAAAAGATAAAGGTATTGTAAGAAGTGGACTATTCGAAAGAGAATTAGAATACAACTTAGATAAACTAAATGATCCTGATTATGAATCAAAATACGTTTGAATTAACGAAGGAAGAGTAGAAGACATGGATCCAGTTTTAAATAACTGAGATGATAAAAAACTAGGTTCAAAAAAACCAAGTAATAAAAAAGATCCACAGTTAGAATCAAGACTTCAAAACGTTAAAAAATCTGTGAAAAAGTAGGTTAACCTACTTTTTTTATTTCACTAAAAAGTGTATTATATATAGAAGTAAGGGGGATATAATTTTTTATGAAAACAATTGTAGTAATAGCAAATCCCAAACCAACTAGTTTCAACCATGCAATAGCTGATTCTGTTGTAGAAGGGCTAAAAATAGCAAATAAGGAATATGAAATTTGAGATTTAAACAAAATGCATTTCAATCCAGTTATTAGTAAAGAAGAATTTGAAGCATTTGGTTATGCTGAATATGATCCAAACTTGGAACATTTCATTGATGTATTGAAAAATGATTGTGAACAAATAATATTTATTTATCCAATAGTATTTTTTGAAATGCCAGCAATTTTAAAAGGATTCTTTGATAGAGTATTTATCGGAACTTTAATAAAAGATGGTGAAAACCCAGTTGATTGAAAACCTTCAATCAATGTTGAAAAAACTTTCATTATAGAAACAGCGCTTGGAGATATGTGAGAAATTGCAACAAACCAAACAAAGAGAAATAATGAAGCTTTAACAGCTCAAGTAATGAGAAAATTAGGTCTATATAACCCAATTATCGAAACTTACAAAAGTCTTGGTAAATCAACTCTAGAAGAGCGTCAAGCATTCTTAAAAAGAATGACAAAACAATTCTCAACATTTAATATTTAATAAAAGACCTTTTGGTCTTTTTTTAATTTTCTATTTTACATAAAAATATTTTTTTATGTAAAAGGTGTTTTATAAAAATTATGACTGCTAACTAACTATGTTAACATAAATAATATTTATTTAAATTATTGTAATAATTTTTTAATAAATATATTGTTTGTTTTAAAAAAATTAAATATTAAGGAAGTATATAAATGATTAAAATAAATAATATTTCAAAAATATATGGAAGTTATCTTGCTAATGAAGATATAACATTAACAATTGAAAAAGGCGAAATATTTGGTGTTCTTGGACCAAATGGTGCTGGTAAAACAACATTAATAAGTCAAATAATGGGTTTTATTAAATCAACAAAAGGAGACATTATCATTAATGGTTTTAATCCGTGATTAGAAGCAGAAAAAGTTATGAATAGTGTTGGATTTATCGCTGGTGAAATAAAATTATATGAAAATATGAAAGTTAAAGATTTCATTAAAATTTATAAAAATCTTAATGAAAATGTAGATGATTCTTTTTTAAGTAACTTAATAAAGCTTTTTGAACTAGATTTAAATAAAAAGATTAAACTTTTATCTAAAGGTAATAAACAAAAGGTTTCTATTATTTGTTCGCTTATGTCAAAACCAAAAATTTTAATTTTAGATGAACCAACTAGTGGTTTAGATCCAATTATGCAAAACAAATTTAACATTTTAATGCTTGAACTAAAAAAACAGGGAACAACAATAATCTTGTGTTCTCATATATTTCAAGAAATAGAAAAGCTTTGTGATAGAGTAGTTCTTTTAAAAGAAGGAAAAATGGTTGAAGTTATTAATTTAGTTGAAGGCCCCAAAATTGATTTAGAAAAAAAATTCAATGAAACATTTAAGGTTTCAAATAATCAAATAGAGGAAATGGTGTTTAATTATGAATAAAATTAATTTTAATGTTAAAAATAAACTTATATGAAATCACTTATCAATTAATAAAGCGATGATTATATTTTTTACAGTGTTTTATTTTTTAGTAACGCTTGCCTTACTTAGCATGGGATTAATTAAATATTATGATTTTGTAAAATTCCCTTATATTGCTCCAACTTCAATACATGCTGAAATTGACAATGGACATGGTAGTCATGGATCATATGGGATAATATCATGGAGTATATATAGTTCTCTATCTACAGCTATATATAGTGTTCCAGGAATTACAATTTTTCTAATTGCAAATATTTACCTTATTAATAAAATAATTATTAAAGAGTTAAATGAAGGTCAAATCTCTATTTGAATGAGTTTTAGTTTTTCGAGATTTAAAGTTATTTTTTCTAAAATTTTAACAATTTTTATAATAAATCTAATAATTTTCTCTTTTTCATTTATTTTAATAATTATATTTTCATCATTCGCACAAGATTCAAAACAATATATTGGATTTGTGTTTATGTATTCTTTACAATTTATTACATTTATAATTTTATTAGTTTCTATTTTAATAATTTTCTCGATTTTGTTTAATCAAAAGAGTGTTTTATTAAATGTTGTGTTTGGATTATTTATTTTCTGAATTTTATCTACTTGAATTTTAAATCTGGTTTATGATCTTTCAGATGGAACTATAAAAATGTTGAAATATGTTAAATTTATATCTCCTCAATCATTATTGTTACCTGTTATGAATTTTGGTTCAGAAAATGTCAATCTTATTGAAGAATATGAGTATGGTAAATATAAAGTAACTATTAAACAAGCCACTTTAAAAGAAGTGCTTTGAGCAATTAAAAGTACAGTTTTAATTTTATTAATGATATCGATTGTAGTGATAAATTATTTCTCAATTCGTATTTTCAAAAATAAAGATATAAAAATATAGAATCTAAATTTTTGATTAATTTTTTTAAACGAATTAAAAGAAAGGAAAATTTATGAAAAATTTTTTAAAATTAAATTTATTATCTTTATTTGGTTCTGCGTTTTTAGGAACAACCTCTAGTTCTATAAATGAAAATACAATTCAACCTTATTTGGTTGATGGTGTATGAGAAAAAGTGTTTTTAAAACATAATATTAATACTCCTCCAGCAGGAACTCATGATGTTGAAGATACAGAAACAGAAACTTGATCAGCTAGTTCCTTAGAGTGAGAAACTATTTTATCAAAAAGAAATGAAATAACAGCTATAGGTAATTTTGATTTTGGAACTTATAAAGATCCACTAAATATGAATAGAATACAATTACAAAAAAATGAGGACTTATCAGATTCTACTATTAGAGTTTGAAAATTTCATAAACAACATGATGCATGAAAAGGTTGAGGACATCAAACATCTTCTATAACTTTAAAAGTTACAGCAAAATACGATACAGTAAATGCAATTGTAGGAATTACTTTGGTTTCATACATTTATGCAAGAACAGCTGGATCAACACATCAATGTAGAACCTCTTCTGAAATTAATAAGATTGATTTCAAAGGTTAGAACTAAATAAATTTTAAAAAATCATATTTATATATGATTTTTTAAGAACTTGGGTAAAAATAATTGTTAAAAAAAATTATGCTATAATCACAAGCATAGGTACTTTTAAATAGATAAATTATTAAAAATTTTATGCTAATTAGAAGGAGACTATTATGACAAAATTATTAAATATATGTAATGTAAGTTTATTTATGTCAACATTTATATTTTCACACTCTAGTCAAAATATAAATTCTTTAAATAGTGATGAACAAGTTTCATCAAAATTATTTAAAAGCACAAATATTTGAGAAGAAACAAACATTGAAAATAAAGAAGGTGACTATTCTAGGTGAAGTTCAAAAAGTGAAAAAATTTTAACAGCTACAAATGTTTACACATATTCTAATCAGATAGGTGACTTAGAATATATTTATAAAAACTATAAATCAGTTGAAATAACATTTGATATAAAGATTGGTATTTATGCTTCAAGTGGTGGAGAATATAATTTTTTTGATAGAACTTTAAAGTTTACTACCTTTTTAAAAGATGTAAAAGGTCCTGAAAGCAATATATTACCAGATAATGAAGAAAAACAACAAAATAGTATAAACATAACTGGTAATCATTGATCTGGTTATGGCTTTATTGGAAAGCAAACTGGAACATTTGTTTTCGAACATTCAACAGGTAATTATGCGAAATGGGCATTTATAAATGTTGGAGCTTTTTGATCTGATTCAGGAAACTTAATTGTAAGACATAATGGAAAATATAGCTTTAAAAATGCAAGTGGATCAAAAAAATATATAAATACCTATCGAAAAGTAAAATCTATTGATTTCATACCTAATTACTAAAATGATAAAAGTAAATAAAGTTAGTAAAAAAATTGGAAATAATGAAATTAATAGAAATATTACAATAGATATAAAAGAAAAAGGTATTTATGGAATACTTGGACCAAATGGTGCAGGTAAAACAACATTAATTAGGCAAATTATGGGATTTATAAAACCATCTTTTGGAGAAATAACATTAAATGGAATTAACCCTTGAAATAACTCTCAAGTACTAATGCAAGATGTGGGTTATGTTGCAGGTGAAGTCATTTTATTTGATGAGCTAACAGGAAAAGAATATTTAGACTTTATTAAAAGTTTTAAAAACATCGATCAAAACAAATATTTTGAAGAATTATTAATTAAATTTAATTTAGAAAATGATTTAAAAACTAAAATAAAAAATATGTCAAAAGGAACAAAGCAAAAAGTTGCTATAGTTTCTGCGTTAATA